>CAWUIX010000050.1:0-9207 GCA_963922395.1 uncultured Rhodobacterales bacterium
CGAGGCAAAACCGGAGCAGAGGCATGGATGTAGACCCCAAAATCATCGACCCCGCAAAGCTTGACCGGTTGGCCGATGTGGCCGTTCGGGTTGGTCTGAACGTGCAGCCTGGGCAGGAGGTTGTGGTTACGGCGGGCGTCGAGGCCCTGCCCCTTCTGCGCCGCATCGCGAAGGCGGCCTATCGCGCGGGTGCATCCCATGTGACATCGCTTCTGTCAGATGATGAGATGAGTCTGATCCGTCTTCAGAATGCGCAGGAGGAGACGCTGGATTTTGCGCCGGGCTGGCTTCCCGAAGGGATGGCTCAGGCGTTCAAGTCGGGCGCGGCGCGTCTGGCGATCAAGGGCGATGACCCGATGCTTCTGGCCGATGAGGATCCAGAACGGGTGGCGCGCGTTTCAAAGGCGCATGCCATTGCCTATCGCCCGGCGTTGGAGCGGATTGCGGGGTTTGAGATCAACTGGAACATCGTGTCCTGGCCTGGGCGGGCCTGGGCTCAGCGGATGTTCCCGGAGTTGGACGCCAACGAGGCGCAGCATCGGTTGGCGGAGGCGATCTTTGCCGCGTCGCGGATCGAAGGGGAGGATCCCGTAGAGGATTGGGCTGCGCACAATGCGGTTCTTCATGCGCGGCGCGATTGGTTGAACGGGCATCGGTTCGATGCGCTGCATTACACAGGGCCCGGGACCGATCTGACTCTCGGCCTTGCGGAAGGGCACGCCTGGGTGGGCGGTGCCACCGAGGCAAAGAACGGCGTGGTCTGCAATCCGAATGTCCCGACAGAAGAAGTGTTCACAACACCCCATGCGTTGCGGGCGGACGGCACGGTGCGCGCGACCAAGCCGTTGTCGCATCAGGGGACGCTGATCGAGAACATTGAGGTGACGTTCGAGAAAGGCGCCATCACGCAAGCGCATGCGACCCGCGGGCAGGATGTGTTCCGGAAGCTTCTAGACAGTGACGACGGGGCGCGGCGTCTGGGCGAAGTTGCGCTGGTGCCCCATGCTTCTCCGATCTCGGAAAGCGGCCTTTTGTTCCTGAACACGCTTTTCGATGAGAATGCCGCGAGCCACATCGCCCTGGGTCAGTGCTACAAGGATTGCTTTGTCGATAAGTCGCTCAGCAAAGAACAGATCGCAGCGCAGGGCGGGAACACGTCGATGATCCATGTGGATTGGATGATCGGGTCGGGTGAGATCGATATTGATGGGATCACTGCGGATGGGACGCGCGTGCCGGTGATGCGCGCGGGCGGATGGGCGGATTGACCCACTGACGCTGCGGGTGCGATCCGACTTTACGATGGCCCGGTCGCAAGTGCGGCGGAAATTCCAAGCCATAGCAGGTTACCGCCCGCCAGCGCCAAGAGAAGGTAGGCGAGGTTCGTAAATGTGCGTTGGGGGATGCGAGTGTGAAGCGCGAAGCCCAGCCCAACGCCCAGAAACAGGAACGGGACGAGTGACGCAGAGGCGACAAGCCCGTCACGGGAGAAGAGCCCGAGGGCGCCATACCCAATGGCTTTCGCCGTGTTTAAGACCAGGAAGAAGAGTGCGTTCGTTCCGACGAATGCTGTTTTGTCGAGGTTCAGGCTCAGAAGCGTCCCCTTGATGGGAGGCCCGCCGGCATGGGCGACGAAACCGGCGAACCCGGATGCGGTACTGGCCGCGAACGTCTTGATCCAATTCGCCTTTGCAACGCTTTGGGATGCCGGTTTTTGCCGTAGGACATAGGCAGCAACGAACAGAAGCGCCATAAGCCCAACGGCGATCCTTAGATGTTCGGGGGTGATGGAAGAAAAGCCCGCGGCGCCCAGCGAAATCCCGAGAAGCGCGCCAGGCAAAAGGGCGATGATCATGCGCGGCTTCCACGCCGTGCGGTATCGCCAGGCCGAAAGGAGGTCTATTCCAATCAGGATTGGGAGCAATAGTGCGGCTGCGGATTGGGGCGGCATTGTGAGTGCCACAAGAGGCACTCCCAAAACGCCCAAACCGCCGGCAAATCCGCTCTTCGAGATGCCTGTCAGAAGGACGGCCAGCCCGGCGACAATGTAAGTTTCCAAGGACATGCGGCTTAGCTAGCGGATACCTTTAAATCGTAAAAACGATTTAATAAGATCAATAATATCTGCTATTCAGATTTTATGTCATTTGATCTCAGGCTCCTTGAGAGTTTTGTCGCGATTGCGGAGACGCTTAGCTTCTCGGAGGCGGCGGAGCGCACCAACACGGTGCAATCTGCGGTTAGCGCACACATCAGAGCACTGGAAGTGCGCGTCAAACGACGACTTGTCGCGCGGGGTCGCGGAAAACCTGTTGCTCTGACCGAAGAAGGCGTCGCGTTCCTTGTGCAAGCTCGTCGGATGCTCATGCTGGCAGATCAGATGATCCAGGAACCAGACACGTTCACCCATGAACAGCCGGTTCGGGTCGGGACAACGGTCACTTTTGCCTTGTCTGTTTTGCCCCAGGCGATCGCCGATTTCGCGCAGGACGGCAATGGAGCCTCGGTTACCGTAAGAACGGCGCGCAGCCATATCATGATGGATCTTCTGGAAAGAGAAGAGATCGATGTCGCCTGCGTCCTTGATCAAGGTGCGCACGAAACTCGATGTGCGATGTTTCAGGCAGACCTTGTCTGGGCCGCGAACCCTGGCTTTACCTGGAGTTTCACAGACCCGGTGCCATTGGTCTTTATGGACGACGCGCGGGACTTGCGTCGGCACGCCTACGCTGCGCTCGACCCAGTGGCTGGCATCGAGACGACGCTGTCCACGCACCCCGATCCGGTCGGGTTGCGCGCGGTTCTGGCGTCTGGTTCTGCCATATCCGTGTTGCCCAAAGTCGCCTTGGCACCGCCGCTGGAGGATGTGGGGTCGAAGCTTTCCCTCCCGGCTCTCGGATCGGTGATCGTTTCCATATACCGTCGCACAGGCACCAACCGTGACGATATCGAACGATGTGCGCGGTCGTTTGCATCAACGCTTAAGGGGTTGGCGGAGACGTCGGTGATGCGCGTGGGCGGTTAGGCGGACTAGACAACAGATGCACAATCGCGCCCGTTAGGGGTTCCGAGAGAAGGGATTCCCCTCCTTTAAGCGTCATTTGGCAGGCCGGCTTGGGCCAAGTTCTCTAGCCAGCGTGTTCGACCGAGCTCATAGCTCCAGGCGTCGCGCTGCGAGGCGGCCTCTTTTTCGACGGTCCAATCTGGCGTGCTTTCAAGATAGATCGCAATCGCTTCTTCTGCTGCATTCTGGTTATCAAGACAGATCTGGATAACGGCCAAGAGCTTTTGTGCCGCTGATGGAGGTGAGGCGATCTTGTTGAACGCCTGTTCGGCCGCGCTGCATTGGTTGTCTTGCCAGAGGACCCAGGCAGACACCCAGGAATGAACAAAAGATGGCAGTGGATCTATCCGCTCGGATTGAGCGAGAATATCCAGCGCCCGTTCATTCTGCCCGAGGTAGAAGTAGGCCTGTGCCAGTGCATTGAAGGTGTCGGCGGAGGATGGGTTAAGCTGCAATGCTGTTTCAAAGGACTGGATTGCGCGCTGCTGGTCCCCTTGTTGCATCCGCACCCGCCCCAGCGCGAAATGGGCCGAGTAATTGTCCGGAGCCAGTTGGACCGCTTTCTCGCCATGATAGACCGCCTCGGCCAAAACTGCTTTAGGATCATCCGCCCAGCCAAACCGAACTTGGGTGCGCAGAGCGAAAGCCATGGCGAGGTGGCCCCAGGCGTCGTCGGGATAGAGCTCCACAGTCTCACGGTTCATTTCGATAACCGCGGCGTTGTTCTCCCGCGACAGGCCCCTCATCGTTGCTCTTCGCGCCCGCATAGTCATCAAGAGCGCGTCTGAGTTGAAATTGTCCGCCTCCGCGACGCGGACTTGTCCGACGAAATCTTCAACCTGGTAAGCAACACGCTGACCGATATCAGCTATCGCCAAAAGCAGGTCGTCGATATCGATTGAGATCTGATCCGACCACGCTTGCGCGTTGTCCTTTACGTCAACGAGCGCGGCATTCACGCCGACACGCTGACCATCGAAATGGAAGTTGCCCTCCAGGATATAGTCCGCGTCCAGCTGTTCGCCGATCTCTCTGAGATCTCGATCTGCGTCGCGATACCGAAAGCTGGATCCGCGCGCGATAACGGTGATTTCAGGATATCGCGCAAGGTGTGCGAGAATGCCGTCGCTGAGCGGGTCTCCGAGGAGTCCACGCTGGTCTTCGGGACTGTTGTCGTGGAATGGAAGCACGGCGATCACAGGAGGATCAACCGACCGAAATCCAAATACTCCGACGAGGCCCGCCGCGATCGCGATTAGGATCGCCGCAATTAGAACAGGACGTTGGAGGAGATTGCTTGGTCGTGGCGAGACGGGGGCCGGCTGTGACACCTCGGGCGGGATCGGAACATCGTTGGCGTATGAGGCCGACTTTTCATTGATCTCGATTGAGAAGACTTCGATAGGCGTTGGGATGTTCTTCACCTCTTGTGGGCCCATCGGCTTTATGTCGAGGTTTAGCTTACCTTTGATGTGATCAAAGACGGTACGGGAGATGCAGATCCCGCCCCGCACCGCCAGCGCTTCGATCCGGGCCGCGATGTTGACACCATCGCCGTAGATATCGTCCCCATCGACGATGATATCACCGACGTTTATGCCGACACGGAAGGCGATACGGGCGTCTTCGGGCACATCCTGCTGGCTGTCGGCTATCGCATGCTGGAGGTCGATCGCGAATGTGACCGCATCCACTACGCTGGCGAATTCAATCAGACTGCCGTCACCCATGAGCTTAATGGTGCGGCCCTTATGCCGCGTGACCCTTGGATCCATGAGGTCACGCCGAAGCGCCTTAAGGGACCGAAGTGTAGCGGTCTCATCCCGGCTCATCATGGCGCTGTAGCCAACGACGTCGGCGGCGAGAATGGTCGTAAGTTTGCGTTCTTGGTTTGCGTCGTCCATGCCGGTGCCAAGCCCTCCCGCAGAGTCTTGGCCAGCACAAGTGAGCGCCGTCAGCGCCAATTCCCCCAGCGCAGATTAACTTGGGACACGCGTTCAGGCGAGTCGGAGTTTTTTTTGGAGATCTTGCGGGCGATCATAATCGTTCATGGCTGAACACGGTTGACCACCGGCGGCCGCGACATGCTTGGATCGATCATAACATTCTTTGGAAACAGGTGATTGCGCGGGGAACCTGTAAGCCGGATTCTGTCCTCTTGGGGCTTGCGCCCCTTGAGGGATGACCATTCCTCTAGGCCTGCCGTTGCCGACAGGCTCAAGCTGCCTACCCGGGATCCGGACCGAAGCGGCCCATAGGGATCCCCTATTCGGCATTGCTCCCGGTGGGGCTTGCCATGCCGTCCCTGTTGCCAGGGCCGCGGTGGGCTCTTACCCCACCGTTTCACCCTTACCCCTGACCAGGTCGGGGGCGGTATCTTTTCTGTGGCGCTTTCCGTCGGGTTTCCCCGCCCGGGCGTTACCCGGCACCGTTGCTTCGTGGAGTCCGGACTTTCCTCTCCCGCCCGAAGGCGGCAGCGGCCACCCGGTCCCCCGCGCGAAGAGTCAGTTAAGCCTCGCGAAGCGGTGGGTCAACGGGGAAGCGATGTGCGAGATCGGCGGCGATGGCATGATCAGTGGCGTCCGGGGGCCCGGCGTGGCCTGGACGGAAGCGGAGGCGAAAGGCGTCGAGGACGGCGGTTTGGTCGGTGTTGTTGGTGTAACCGATGCGAGCAAGATCGCTTTCGAACGGAGTTTCCGTGGGCGTCGAAGCAGTTGGTTGGGGCCAGATGGAATGACCGGTCTCTGCGAGCGCTTTCCATGGGAAGAGCGGTCCGGGGTCCGCTTTCCGGCCCGGTGCCATATCGGAATGGCCGATGACCCCCTTCGCCGGGATGGGCCAGCGGGAGCGGATACCTGCGAGAAGCTCGATCAGCGTTTCGATCTGAGCTTCGGGGAACGGACATGTGCCATCGTTGTCGAGCTCGATGCCGATGGAGGCGGAGTTCACGTCGGCGATGCCCCCCCAGCGCCCTGCCCCGGCGTGCCAGGCGCGGCGGTGTTCCTCTACAAGCTGACAGAGGGTGCCGTCGGCGGCGATGAGATAGTGGGCCGACACTTCCGCCTCGGGGTCGCAGAGGCGGTCGAGCGCAGCCTCGGGCGTGTCCATGGCGGTGTAGTGGATCACGATGAGGCTGGGGAGGAGAGCGTCCCGGCGGGGGCCGTGATTTGGTGAGGGATGTGAGAGCATAGCCGTCACGCGCAGTTTGGGAGGGCGGCCCATAGGCGCTCGATGTCCGCTTCGGTGGTATAGACGTGCGGTGAGAGGCGCATGGCGACGGAGTTCGGGTCACGGCCTGCGAGAGGTTCGTCCTGAACCGGATCGGGGAAATTGACGATGATCCCGGCGTCTGCAAGTGCCGCCCGCACCGACGCGGCTTGAACATTTGGAACGGCGAAGGTCACCGTGCCGGTCATTGGGGTACATCCGTGCAGAACGCGATAGTGCCGGTCATTCAATGCGGCGGAGATTCTATCGCGCAGGGCGACTATCTGGCTTGCGCGTTCGGAGACCCCGTCTTCCAGCGCCTCGCGGGCTGCGACGCCCAGAGCGAGCCGCGCCGCCACCGTCATCTCAGTAGGCTCATAGCCCGGTTCTGCAGGCGCGAGCCCAAGGTCTGATTTCGCCCACCAAACCGCCGTGCCGCGCGGCGCGCGGAGCCATTTTCGGGCGGTTGCAACGAATGCGTCGCAGGGAATTTGGGACAGGTCGATCTCCACCTGTCCGATCGCCTGTGCGCCGTCGAGGATCAGACGACATCCCTCTGGTCGTGGAAGGTGCGCTATGTCTTTGACCGGATAGCGACGGCCCTCAATGCTGGAAACGACCGGCGCGAAAATCGCCGCAACATCATCGTCGATCGCGTCGGCCCAGGCCGAAATGCCTTCTTCGTCCGTAGGGTCCGGCAGGGTTTCGAGAGCGGCGCCCGTTGCTTGGGCGATTGCCTTTAGCACACGGACGTTCGGGCCCCACTCATGGGGTGCGACGAGGATACGCCGCCCGGCAAGGTCCAGCCGTAGCACGACGTTTAGCCAGGCGGCGGTTGTTGTCGCCGCGAATCCGATCCGGTCGCGAGGTGCTCCGATCAGACGCGAGACGAGGTCGGGTATCGCGTCGAATTCTTCGCGCACCTCGTCGAAGGCGCGGACCGGGCCGACCGCCTCTTCCCGTGCGATGTATCGTTTGGCCCGCGCGAGCGTGGGTTTAGAGGGGAGGCCGCAGCTACAAGCGTTGAGATAGACGGGGGTGGCGGTCGTCACCCCCTAGCCGCCCCGGCCCGCCCGGAATGGCGAGGGGTCCCAGGCGCAGGCGTAGCCGTCGCCGTCAGGGTCGAGGCCCCGGCGGTCGCGTTCGGGGCCACCCATCTCAAGAAATGCGATCTGCGCCCGGTCCGGTGAGAGGAACTCTGCGCAGTTGCGTTCGTGACGTGCAGGCGAAGTGCGCCCGCGCTGGTAGACCGGCTGACCAACGGCGTGGTTTGTGGCCAGAGCGAAGGCGACGATATTGGGACCACTTGATCCGCTGCGTTCAGGGAGCGCCTCTGGTGCGACCTCCTGGAAGGCATCGCGCTGTTCTTCCAGCCGTTCGGCATCGCTTTCGATCGATTCGCGTCCCGAGACGGCATTGAAGTTCTGTTCGTCGGAGATTTCCGGGTTGTCGGGCAGTGGTTCGGCCACAGGCTCGTTCAGGGCGGCGAGGGCCACCGCGGTTACATCAACCGGCTCTGCCGCCGTCGGGACGGCGGCGGTCGATTCTGTTGAGGCCGTCCGTACGGCGCCCGGGATGCTTTCGTCTGAGACCGCGAGGCTCGACGGGAGTGGAACCGATTGAGACAGTTGTGCTTCTCGCGCAGCCCGTTGTGCCTGGTAGGACCGATAGTCCTGAAAGCCCACGCCTTGCGGTGCGGAATTGGGAACGGTCGACGTGCAGGCCGCCAGCGTCAGCCCCACACCGGAGACCACCGCGACCAGTCGGTGTCTTGCATATGTCATTGTTCTGCCCAGCCCTCTTTTGCGGCGGAGCTTACCACCATTTGGAAGGCTTGGAAACAAAGCCTGCAGCGGTTTCCAGCGCATAGGCCGTGTTCAAGAGGTCCGCCTCTTCCCAGGGCCGTCCGATCAGCTGCAGCCCCATGGGAAGGCCCTGGCCATCGAGACCAGTTGGCACCGCGATGCCTGGGAGGCCCGCGAGGTTCACCGTGACCGTGAAGACGTCGTTGAGATACATCTGCACCGGATCGGCATCGGCCATTTCACCCAGGCCAAAGGCCGAGGACGGGGTGGCGGGGGTCAGGATGGCGTCGACACCTGCGGCGAAGGCATCTTCGAAGTCCTTCTTGATCAGGGCGCGCACGCGGCGGGCGCGGTTGTAGTAGGCATCGTAGAACCCGGCAGAGAGCACATAGGTGCCGATCATGACGCGGCGTTTGACCTCTGCCCCGAACCCTTCGGCACGGGTCTTTTCGTACATCTCGGTCACACCGTCACCCTGGCTGAGCTTTGCGCGGTGGCCGTAACGGACACCATCGTAGCGGGCGAGGTTTGACGACGCCTCGGCCGGGGCGATCACATAGTAGGCGGGCAGCGCATATTTCGTGTGGGGCAGCGAAATATCGACGATCTTGGCACCGGCGTCTTCGAGCATCTTCCGGCCCTCGGCCCAGAGTGCCTCGATCTCGTCCGGCATGCCGTCCATCCGGTACTCTTTGGGAATACCGATGGTTTTGCCGCGAATGTCGCCGGTGAGCGCTGCCTCGAAATCCGGGAGGGGAAAGTCAGCGGAGGTGGAATCCATCGGATCGTGCCCGGCCATGGCCTGCAGCATGATCGCCGCATCGCGGACCGATTTGGTCATCGGGCCCGCCTGATCGAGTGAAGAAGCGAAGGCGATGATCCCCCAGCGGGAGACGCGGCCGTAGGTGGGTTTGAGGCCTGTGATGCCAACGAAGGCTGCAGGCTGGCGGATCGAGCCGCCGGTGTCGGTGCCAAGGGCGGCGAGGCAGAGGTCCGCGGCGACGGCCGCTGCAGAGCCGCCGGAGGAACCGCCCGGCGTCAGCTGCGCGTCATCATTGCCGCGCCGCCAGGGGTTCACTGCATTGCCGTAAACGGAGGTTTCATTGGAGGATCCCATGGCGAACTCATCCA
>CAWUIX010000051.1:0-9196 GCA_963922395.1 uncultured Rhodobacterales bacterium
AAGACTGGCCCCGAAAAGACGATGGAGAACTGCACATCGTGAACGCCCGCATGGATCTGAACGCGCTGCTTGCCGAAGCCTGAAAACACGGGCTGGACAGCGTTCCGGCCCGGCCCTACCGTCCGCGCGACACGTGCAGAGGTTGCGCCATGGCATTCGGGACGAACATCCACACTTACTTCGAAGGAACGTGGCATCAGGGCGATGTCCCGGTCATGCAGGCCGCCGATCATGGAAGCTGGCTGGGCACCTCTGTCTTTGACGGCGCGCGGTATTTCGACGGCGTGACACCGGATCTGGCGGCGCATTGTGAGCGGGTGAACCGTTCTGCTGAAGCGTTGATGGTCACACCCACCTTCTCGGTCGACGAGATGGTTGAAATCGCCTGGGAGGGGCTAAAGCGGTATCCAGCGGGATCAGCCGTCTACATTCGCCCCATGTACTGGGGGATCGACGGCGACGTGACGGCAATCGTCCCCACACCGGATAAGACGGGCTTTGCGATCTGCCTTGAAGAGGTGCCGCTTGCGGAGCCAGAGGCCGCCGCACGTCTGGGAACTACGCGGTTCCGGCGCCCGGTTCTGGAGGACGCAGTCGTGAACGCGAAGGCGGGGTGCCTTTATCCCAATAACGCGCGCATGTTGGCGGAGGTGCGCGCCAAAGGCTTTCAGAATGCCTTGGTGGCCGATGCCATGGGCAATGTCGCCGAAAGCGCGACATCGAATGTCTTCATGGTCCGGGACGGCGAGATCTTGACACCCATCGCGAATGGCACATTCCTCGCCGGAATCACACGCGCGCGGCATATGAAGAATTTCGCCGCCGACGGAACGCCCGTCCGTGAAGCGGTTCTGACCTTTGACGATTTCCGGCAAGCCGACGAGGTTTTCCTGTCCGGAAACATGAACAAAGTGACGCCGGTGACCGAGTTTGACGGCACCACCTACGAGATTGGCCCCATCACCCGGCGCGCGCGAGAGCTTTACTGGGACTGGGCGCTCTCGGAAACGGCCGCCTGATGCACACGGATCCGGAGTTCCTCTACCTCTCGGATGCCGCACTCGCGGCGCTCGATATACCCCCGCCCCGGATCGCCGATGCCATCGAGGATGCCCTTCGAGAGAAGGCTGCAGGCCGCCTTCACACAACGCCAAAGTCCGCCATCCTTCCCGGTGAAGCGCGCTACATGATGTCGACGCTCTGTGTTGGCACCACGCCCCCTTACACCGTGCTGAAGGCCGCTACGGTCAGCCCCGGAAATCCCGGCAGAGGCCTTCCTGCGATCAATGGCGCGATCCTTGTGCTGGACGCAGAAACCGGCCTCCTCGTCGCTGTCCTGGACGGGAACTGGATCACGGCCACCAGAACCGCAGCGCTGTCTATGGTCGCGGCCCGCCGCCTTGCCCGGCCGGATGCCCGCAGCATCGCATTCGTCGGCACTGGGGTTCAGGCCCACAGCCATCTGGAGGCCTTTGCGGCGGAATATCCGATTGAGGAAATCCGGGCATTTGGTCGAGGTCAGACAAATGTTGACGCCCTCTGCGATACCGCAAGGCACAAGGGCCTGGCCGCCATCGCCAGTGAGACGGCCGAGGCGGCGCTACGCGGAGCCGACATTGTCGTGACGTCCGTCACCCTCGACTACAGCATCGAGCCCTTTCTAGACGCGCGCTGGCTCAAGCCCGGGGCCTTCGCGGCGATTACGGACCTTGGGATACCGTGGCAGGACGAAAGCTTTGGTGCGTTCTCTAAGATCTATGTGGACGACAGCGAGCAGGAGGCATCCAGCCCAAAACCGCTTGCACCGCCGAATCTGATCGCTGGCGATCTCTCCGACCTTATAGCCGGAGCCGTCAACTCAGATCCGGAACGCCCCTCGGCGTTCGCATTCCGCGGCATAGGCCTTGGCGACTTCGCCGCCGCCGCGCTCGCCGTAGACGTCGCCAGATCCCAAAACGCAGGTCAGAAAATCTCTTCCTAACAGGCCCATGGACAGCGCGGTGTCACAAGGGCATGATCAACCGCAGTCTTTCGGAGGGGGACCATGCGCAAGTTTCTCGTCGTTCTCGATGACAGCCGCGAATGCCTGAACGCCATGCGCTTTGCTGCGATGCGGGCGGCCAAGACCGGTGGTGGCGTCCAGATCCTTTCGATCATTCCGCCCGATGAGTTCAATCACTGGATCGGCGTGGGCGACATCATGCGAGAGGAAGCACGCGAACGGATCCACGCGCATTTCGATGTGTTCGCCAAGTGGATGCGGGACCGCCAGAACGTCGACCCGGAACTGGTGATCCGCGAAGGCGAAGCCGTACCCGAAATCCTCGCGCAGATCCGCGAAGACGATGAGATCGGGGTGCTTGTCCTTGGCGCGGGCACCGACAAAAAGGGCCCGGGCCCTCTGGTGTCGTCGCTGGCCAAAAACTCTGGCTCGCTGCCCGTTCCGGTCACCATCGTTCCGGGCGAATTGTCGAAAGAGCGGCTCGAAGCGGTGACCTAAATCGCCGCACTTAGAATCATTCCAAAATCTTGACACTTGGGCCGTCCGAGCGCATATTTCCGACCAATCCGCTCAGGAGACGCGCGCCATGTTTATTCAAACCGAATCCACGCCGAACCCGGCGACCCTGAAGTTCCTTCCCGGCCAGGCCGTGCTCGAGGCAGGAACCGCCGATTTCCCGACGCTGGAGGCTGCTGAAAAGTCGCCGCTGGCCACCCGCATCTTCGCGGTGGACGGTGTCTCAGGCGTCTTCTTTGGCAATGATTTTGTTACCGTGACAAAGACCGAGAGCACCGAGTGGGATCACATCAAGCCCGCAATCCTTGGTGCGATCATGGAACATTTCCAGTCAGGCCAGCCCGTGATCGAAGGCGAAGGGCCTGCAGCATCGGGCCATGCGGAACACAGCGGACCGGATTCCGGTATCGTGAACCAGATCAAGGAACTCCTCGACACGCGGGTGCGGCCCGCCGTGGCGCAGGACGGTGGCGACATCACCTTCCACGGCTTCGACCGTGGGATTGTCTATCTGCACATGCAAGGCGCCTGCGCGGGCTGCCCCTCCTCGACGCTCACGCTGAAGATGGGCATCGAAAACCTCCTCCGGCATTACATCCCCGAAGTAGTGGAGGTCCGGCCGGTTGCGGCCTGACCCCACGATCCTCGCATTTGACACGTCGGCCGCGCATGTCGCGGCCGCTTTGCTTCGGGACGGCGCAATCCGCACGGATCGGCTGGATCCGATGCAGCGAGGGCAAGCAGAGGCCCTTTTACCCACTCTGGAAGACGTGCTTGCCGCAAACGGGATCAGCTGGGGCGATCTGGACGCCATCGCGGTCGGTGTGGGGCCGGGAAACTTCACGGGCATTCGAATTGCCGTCTCAGCGGCAAAGGGGCTGAGCCTGTCCCTTGGCGTTCCGGCCGTTGGCGTAACGATGTTCGATGTGCTGACCTATCAGACGGCTGGCGATAATCTACTCGCCTCGCTCAGGGCGCCGCGCGACAAAGCCTACGTTCAAACCTACCGAAATGGAGAGCCAGAAGACCCACCAAGGCTCATATCCTTAGAGGATCCGCCCAACGACCTTCAGTTGTCGTCCAGAACGAAAATCCTCGGACACCGTGCCATCGAGCTTCAGCAGCACTTCGATGCAAACGCGGAAGATGCAGACCTCGTGGAAATCGCACCCCGGATTGCCCGCATTGCCGAAATCAAGCTGCAAAACGACACAGCAACCGCGCCCAGCCCGCTCTACGTGCGCCCCCCCGATGCGGCACCCGCCAAGACCCCGCCACCGACCGTCGTTCCATGACCCCCAACCAAATGGCCGCGATCCACAAAATCGCGATGGACACGTCGCGCCCCTGGTCCGAACGCGAAATGGCGCAGATGCTGGCCCATGACGGCGTTTTCACGATCGCCGACCCTGCGGGCTTCGCATTGGGTCGCGCAATCGGTGCTGAAGCCGAGCTTTTGACAATCGCCGTGGACCCCCAAGCACAGCGCCAGGGGATTGGCCGTGCCCTTCTCAATCGCTTTGAAGAGGAATCGCTCCGTCGCCATGCCACGGATCTCTTTCTCGAGGTGGCAGAGGACAACATCGCCGCCCAAGCACTCTACCGCAAAGCCGGGTGGAGTGAGGCAGGCCGCCGTTCGAACTACTACCCGCGCGCCGAAGGTTTCTCGGTTGATGCACTCTTGCTCAAAAAGACGCTCCAATCCGCTTAACCCAGCGTCAGAGCGCGAAAAACCGCGCTGAGCCGAAGCATTCGCGATCAGAATCCTATTGACCCTCCCGAAGTGCTCCCCCCTTATTGTCCGGGTACCGGGCGCAGAGTCCCGGAAATTTCCCGGGGGGGACGGTCCCCCGGTCACCAAAAAACATCAGGGAGACTTCCATGACTAAAATTCAGTCCCTTCTCGGTGCAGCAGCCACGCTCGCGCTTTCGGCAGGTGCTGCACTGGCCGAACCGGCGCTGATCTTCGACCTCGGCGGCAAGTTCGACAAATCGTTCAACGAAGCGGCCTTCAACGGCGCCGAGCGCTTTGCCGAAGAAACCGGCGGCACATACCGGGACATCGAACTGACCTCCGAAGCCCAGCGGGAACAGGCCCTGCGCCGTTTTGCTGAGCAAGGGTTTAACCCGATCATCACGACGGGCTTCGCGTTCGCGACGCCAGTGGAATCGGTGGCGCCAGACTATCCGGACATCAAGTTTGTGAACGTCGATGGCTGGCTGCCAGAGGTGCCGGACAACGTCCTTTTGATCAATTTCCAGGAACACCAGGGGTCTTACCTGGTAGGCATGATGGCAGCCATGGCGTCGGACTCTGGCACGATTGGCTTCATTGGCGGGATGGACATTCCACTTATTCGCCACTTCGGTTGCGGCTATGCACAAGGTGCGAAGGCCGTAAACCCCGACATTGAAATTGTCGCAAACATGACTGGTACGACCCCGGCGGCGTGGAACGACCCGGTGAAAGGCAGTGAGCTTACAAAGGCGCAGATCGCCCAAGGCGCCGACGTGGTCTATGCGGCTGCAGGCGGTACCGGTGTTGGAGTGCTTCAGACCGCTGCTGACGAAGGCATTCTGTCGATCGGGGTAGACTCCAACCAGAACTATCTCCATCCGGGTTCAGTCCTGACCTCGATGCTGAAGCGGGTCGACGTTGCAGTCTATGAGTCGATGAAGACGGGTGAAGATCTCGAGACTGGTAAGTTCATGGTCCTTGGCCTCGCCGAAGATGGCGTGGGTTATTCGCTTGATGAGCACAACGCCTCGCTTGTCTCCGACGACATGAAGATGAAGGTCGACGAAGCACGCGACGCCATCATCGACGGCTCGCTGAATGTTGTCGCCTACTACGAAAACGACAGCTGCCCAGCACACGAATTCTGATTGACCATTAGAATTGACATGGCGGCGCGGGCTCCGGCTCGCGCCGCTACCGCCCGTTTCAAGGACCAGACCTCGTGAGCGACACGCCGGCGATCGAACTCAAAGGCATTTCCAAGGCTTTTGGGCCAGTCCAGGCCAATAAGGACATTTCGATCCGGGTCATGCCGGGCACAATACATGGCATCATCGGTGAGAACGGCGCCGGTAAGTCGACCATGATGTCGATCCTCTATGGCTTCTACAAGGCCGATGCGGGTGAGATCTTTGTCAAAGGCAAAAAGACAGAAATCCCAAATTCCGAAGCCGCGATTGCAGCCGGGATCGGAATGGTTTTCCAACACTTCAAACTGGTAGAGAACTTCACGATCCTCGAGAACGTCGTTCTGGGTGCCGAGGACGGTGCACTCCTTCGGCCGTCGCTCGCGAAGGCCCGAGCAGAGCTTGAGCGGCTCAGCAAAGAATATGAGCTGAAGATCGACCCCGATGCCGTCATCGAAGAAATCGGCGTCGGAATGCAACAGCGGGTTGAGATCCTTAAAGCCCTATATCGGCAAGCCGATATTCTGATTTTGGACGAGCCGACTGGGGTACTGACGCCAGCAGAGGCAGATCACCTGTTCCGGATCCTTCAAGGGCTGAAGGAACAGGGCAAGACAATCATCCTGATCACGCACAAGCTGCGCGAGATTATGGATGTCACCGACACTGTAAGTGTCATGCGCCGCGGCGAAATGACGGCGACGGTCAAAACCTCCGAAACAAGCCCTGAAGAGCTTGCAGAACTGATGGTCGGCCGAAAGGTTCTCCTTCAAGTCGACAAGAAACCGGCGACCCCAAAGGATACTGTACTGGACGTTGAAAACCTGCGGGTCGTTGACGAAGCAGGCGTTGAGCGCTTGAAAGGCATCTCCCTACAGATCCGCAAAGGAGAAATCCTTGGGATCGCGGGCGTCGCTGGCAACGGCCAGTCGGAACTCCTAAACGTCCTAGGCGGCACCGTACCGGCGACGGGACACATTCGCCTCAACGGCGAGGAACTCGACCTGACAGGCCAGGATTCAGATGCGCAAACGCGCCGCGCGAATGGCATCGCCCACGTGCCCGAAGACCGCCAGGTCGAAGGTCTGATCATGGATTTCTTTGCCTGGGAAAACGTCGCCTTCGGATATCACAACGATCCGGCGTTCAACCGCGGCAATCTCATGATGGACAATAGCTCCATTCGGGACGACTGCGCGCGGAAGATGGAAAAGTTTGACGTCCGCCCCCCCAATCCCTGGCTCACGGCCAAGAACTTCTCGGGCGGAAACCAACAAAAGATCGTCGTTGCGCGCGAGATCGAGCGCAATCCCGACCTCCTGCTTGTGGGTCAGCCCACGCGCGGTGTCGATATCGGCGCAATCGAGTTCATCCATCAACAGATCGTCGCATTGCGTGACGCAGGAAAAGCCGTCCTGCTTGTGAGCGTGGAACTCGATGAAATCATGTCACTCAGCGACCGGATCGCGGTGATGTTCGACGGACAGATCATGGGAGAGCGCCTCCCTTCGGAGACCGACGAGCGCGAGCTCGGTCTCTTGATGGCCGGGATGGACAGTGTCCCGGAAGGAAAGCCGCTCTTCGAAGCGGTCGAGGAGCAACTCGACCACGCCGGCGGGAGGACCTGACATGGACACGATGCCCAAGTGGGTCGACGTCGCCCTGATCCCGCTGATCAACCTTTTGATCGCATTCGTTCTGTCGGGTCTTGTGATCCTCGCCATCGGCGAAAGCCCGATCGAGGCGGTCCAGACAATGGTGACCGGCGCTCTCGGATCGACCTATGGTTGGGGTTACACGCTCTACTACGCGACAAATTTCATGTTCACCGGCCTCGCGGTCGCAGTGGCCTTCCATGCGCGCCTCTTCAACATTGGCGGTGAAGGTCAGGCCGCGTTGGGTGGTTTGGGCGTGGCCTTGATCTGTCTATCGATCAACTGGCCCCATTGGCTTATCGCCCTTCCCGTCGCTTTGATCGGCGGCGCGCTGTTTGGGGCGCTCTGGGCCTTGATCCCTGGCTACCTGCAAGCCAAGCGCGGGAGCCATATCGTCATCACCACGATCATGTTCAATTTCATTGCCGCCGCGCTTTTGAACTACATGCTCGTAAACGTGCTGAAGCCAGCAGGGTCGATGGACCCGGCATCAGCCAACTTCCCACCCGGCACCCACCTTCCGACGTTCCAGGATATGTTGGCGTTCACTGGAGGCACTCTCTTCCGCGGCGCACCTGTGAATGTGTCCTTCTTCATTGCGATAGCTGCCTGCGTCCTCGTCTGGTGGCTGATCTGGCGCACAAGACTGGGCTACGCCATTCGCGCCTTTGGGCATTCTGAGCCTGCCGCCGTCTATGCCGGGATCTCTCCCGTCAAGATCACGGTCTTCGCAATGCTGATCTCCGGGGCGCTTGCGGGCTGTATGGCCATAAACAACGTTATGGGCGAGGCTGAGAGGCTTGTCCTCAACTCGGTTGAAGGCGCAGGATTTATCGGGATCGCTGTGGCCCTGATGGGCCGGTCGCACCCGTTCGGCGTTTTCCTTGCTGCCCTACTATTTGGGTTCCTGTATCAAGGTGGGGCCGAGCTATCGCTCTGGTCCAGTATCCCCCGTGAACTCGTCGTGGTGATCCAGGCCCTGGTCATCCTTTTCACAGGCGCTCTCGACAATATGGTCCGTATGCCGCTGGAGCGGATCTTCCTTGCCGTGCGCCGGTCACGTCGGTCGGAGACGGCCAACAAATCCGCCCAGGCGAAACCGGCGGAGTGACACGATGGATTTTCTAACTCTCCTTCAAATCCTCGACTCCACACTCCGGCTCGCGACCCCGCTCTTGCTTGCGTGCCTTGCTGGCCTCTTCTCTGAACGTGCCGGGATCTTCGACATCGGCCTAGAAGGCAAGATGCTGGCAGCCGCCTTCTTCTCTGCGGCGATTGCATTTGTTTCGGGCAGTGTTTGGCTCGGTCTGCTCGCTGGCATCGCGGCATCAGTCTTTTTGTCCGCAGTCCATGGCCTGGCCTCGATTACCTTCCGGGGAAATCAGTTGATTTCCGGCGTCGCGATCAACTTTCTAGCGGCCGGCTTGACCGTTCTGATTGCCCAGGATTGGTTTGCTCAAGGCGGGCGCACTCCGTCACTTGACGGAAGCGCACGTTTCTCGTCGCTGGAGTGGCCGCTGGCGGGGGAGCTGGAAAGCGTTCCGGTGGCCGGCCCCATCTACGCCGAGCTTGTCTCTGGACACACAATCCTTGTTTATGTCGCGCTCCTTGCTGTCCCCTTATCCTGGTGGACCCTCTACCGAACGCGGTTTGGCCTCCGCCTGCGCGCCGTTGGAGAAAATCCAGGCGCCGTGGACACGGCCGGGATCTCCGTTGTTCGACTGCGTTTTATCGCCGTCGCGATCTGTGGGCTCCTTTGCGGCATCGCAGGCGCTTACCTTGCGACCGGTTTGGCGTCCGGTTTTGTGAAGGATATGAGCGCGGGCCGCGGCTTCATTGCCCTGGCCGCCTTGATTTTTGCCAAGTGGCGTCCGTGGTACGCGCTTTGGGCCTGCCTGCTGTTCGGTTTCCTGCAAGCGCTGTCCCTGCGACCCGATGCTGTGGACGCGATTTTGCCTGTAGACATCCCCGGACAGTTCCTGGACGCGCTGCCCTATATTCTCACGGTGGTCATCCTGGCGGGCTTTGTCGGCTCAGCCATCCCGCCGCGTGCAGGCGGCGAGCCTTACGTCAAAGAACGCTAGGCCCGCCGCACACA
>CAWUIX010000052.1:0-9160 GCA_963922395.1 uncultured Rhodobacterales bacterium
GGACGGGGCCGTCTATACAACAGCGGGCGTCACAGCAGGAATCGACCTGGCCCTGGCACTGGTAGAATCTGATTGCGGCCGCGAACTCGCGATGGCCGTCGCCCGCGAGATGGTTGTCTTTGTGAAGCGACCCGGCGGTCAAACTCAGTTCAGCGCCCAATTGTCGGCACAAATGGCGGAACGGAAGCCGATCCGGAACGTCCAGAATTGGATCGCCAGCAACGTGGATGCAAATATCACGGTCGATCGATTGGCCGAGCAAGCCGGGATGAGCCCGCGCAATTTCGCGCGGGTCTTCAAGGAGGAGGTCGGCGACACCCCGCGCGCCTATGTCGAGAAGATACGCGTTGAACGTGCGCGACTGATGCTGGAAGAAACAGATTTGCACTTGGACCGCATTGCGGCGGCAACAGGATTCGCAAGCGCAGAAGTGCTGAGGCGCAACTTTCAGCGCCATTTTGGTGTGCCGCCGGCCAGCTATGCGAGGCGTTTCGGGGGGCGATTGTCCTGACGCCCTGGGCACACCAACGAGGTTCAGTGATTTGCGCAGCGAATTGCTGGCGGTGGTTTGTGGATGTTAAACAGCTCCAAATGACGAATGTTCTGAATATACGCCTTCTCGGTGGATTGCGGGTGGACGTCGGCGAAGAGCTTGTCTTTCCCACCAGAAAGACGGCGCTGTTGCTTGCCATGCTTGCCGCCGCGGGTGGGGAGGCGGTGTCTCGGGACAAAATCCGGGAGATGTTCTGGGGGGATCGCGGCGAGACGCAGGCGGCCGGCAGCTTGCGTCGCGCACTGTCTGATCTTCGGAGGGGACTGGGAGGATATGCCGATGTCCTGCAGACCTCGTCAACAGGTGTCGGCGTTGACCCTGAACTGGTCACCGTGGATTCAGTGTTGTTCGCGCGTCTCGCCCGCCAGGCTGAGCCCGATAGTATGCGATCCGCCGCATTGCTGTATCGCGGACCGTTTCTAGAGCGCCTTGACGCGCGCGAGGAGCCGCTGGAGGACTGGTTGCGGCTCGAACGGGACGTGTTTCACAACCTGGCCTCAGAACTGGCAGAGCGCCTTGCCACGGTTGCATCCGACAAGGCCGAACTCGAAGCGGCCGAGAAGATTTCACGCGTATTGCTGGCCTCTGATCCGGCGTGCGAAGAAGCACACCGTGCGCTGATCCTGTACTATCAGAAAGGCGGTCGGACGAACGCTGCCATAAAGCAATATGCGATCTGTGCCGAAGAGTTGAGCTCTTCGCTGGGCGTCGAACCCGACAGTCGCACGCGCACTCTGATCGAGAATCCCGTTCGACCATTGAACTCTGTCAGCTCCGGCGCCACGCACGGCGGTTCCACGGACAGAAGGCCATCTATCGCTGTCATACCATTCCAGAGCCGCGGGGAAGTGAAGGACACAGACATCGTTGCCGAGGGGCTTGCAGAGGAGGTGCAGACCGAGCTTTCGCGCCTGAGGGACTTCGTCGTGATTTCTTCGCAATCGACAAGCGACCTCGGCTCCAAGACCAGTAGCGAAATCCATGAGCTGCTTGGAGCTACCTATTTGCTCCGCGGTGCAGTCCATCACGATGCCGCAAAGCTGCGGATCACCTGCCACCTCGTCCTGGCGGAAGACGGCTCACAATTGTGGGCGGGGCGGTACGACATCAAGTCGAACCAGACGCTGGACGTCATAGATCAGATCGCCACCGAATTGATGAGCCGACTTGATCCGCAGTTGCGCACGCAGGAATACAATCGCTCTCTCCGCCTTCGACCAGAGTCGATGACGTGCTGGGAATTGTTCCACCGCGGAATGTGGCATGCCATCCGGGGCGGGCAGGAAAGCCTCCACGAGGCCGAGGATTGCTTCTTGAAGGCAAAATCCAAATGCCCGAAGTACCCTGCGCCGCTGGCTGGACTGGCGATGGTAAAAATGCGGCGACTGACGTCGGGGTCGGAGGACGCCGATCCCAGTTTGCTCGAAGAGGCCGTCGAATTAGGCAAGATTGCTCTTGCTCTGGATCCCTATGATTACGTTAGCCTGACGATTCACGCCAACGCGCTTGCCTTCGCGGGCGAAGCGCAAGCGGCGCTCGATCATATCGGCGCGGCTTTGGAGCTTAATGCAAGCTATGCGATGGCCCACTACGCCAGATCGCGCGTTTTGTTCTACATCGGCGAGTATGCCGAAGCCCTGCCCGCCATGGAACAGGCCATTCGCAGCAGTCCCCTGGACCCTCAGATGGGTGCATTCCTCGCCGGAAAAGCCGGGAGCCTTTACGGTCTTCGCCGCTTTGACGAGATGCTCGAAGCAGCCCGTGCGTCGTCACGGACCGGCGCCCCGATCTTTTGGTCGGACCTGCTTGTCGCGGTGGCTGCTCTGAATGTCGGGCGGCGCGATGAGGCGAACGCGGCCGTCGCCAAGATCAGGACAGGCTTCCCGAACTTCTCGCGGGGCGCCATAGACCCCTTGACCGAAAGGCTGGCGCCGGAGTTCCGAAACCGATTCAACGCCGACCTTCAGACGCTGGGCATCGGATGAAAGACGTCCCGCCGGCACCCTGAATCACCACTCCGATAGCGATTTCATGTTTTTATCACGCATAAGTATGCGTGGCCTCACGCCTGTGAGCGATCTTCATCGGGAACGGTTCGCGATTGGCGGCCACCCACGATGAACAGATCCCATGCACTTGGACCACGACATACACTTTCGATCGGGAACCCGAGACGACGCGGTTGCAATCGCGCGCCTACGTGAACTCTCAGATTCTTCCGGTCGGCCAGGGACGCTTTACGACCACGCCAAGAGATTACGTCCGGGCGACTTTCTTGAACCCAGCGCGCCCCCGCAGAGATGTGTGGTCGCCGTATCCGAGGGCCAGGTGGTCGGGCTTGTCTCAACCATAGTCATGGGCCTTGTGCGGCCTGTCGATGTCTCCCACAGGGGAGATGTCGCAATCAGGGCGTATTGCGAACTGATTCCACCGGACGGACTGCTCATCGACGCACTTGCCGTTCTGCCAAGATACCGGGGGAACCGGATTGCCAGCCGGCTCATTAAGATCACCCTTCAAGAGGCGGCAGTGCTGGGCATCCGAGAGGTCCGGGCCGTACTGACAGACGACCAATCTGACGCTCTGCATTGCCTCCGCACGGCTGGGTTTGCCTGTGTCCGCACATTGTCCTTCCCGGCCGAGACCTCAGCCTTGCGGATCGCTGCAGTCCGACTTCTCGAGAATTCTATCAACACCCCCAACGGCGCGATCACGACGGTCGGGCCCGGTTTCAAAAGGGAACGCAAAAATGGACATCAATGATCACCGTCGCATCGGCCAGCGGCTCGACCTTTTCCATATTGAGGAAGACGCGCCTGGCATGGTGTTTTGGCATCCACGTGGAGCGCTTATCAATCAGTTGCTGGAGGACTATATCCGACGGCATCTCCGACCCCTCGGTTACGAAGAAGTTCGATCACCACAGCTTTTGCCACGCAGCTTTTGGGAGCGAAGCGGACACTGGGGAAAGTTCAGGGAAGGCATGTTCGTCCACTCAGGACCACGAGATTCCGAACTTGCCCTCAAGCCGATGTCCTGCCCGTGTCACGTCCGCATCTTCAATTCCCGGCCACGGTCCTGGCGGGACCTTCCTGTCCGCTACGCCGAGTTCGGAATATGCCACCGGGACGAACCGTCCGGTTCGTTGCTCGGGCTTATGCGCACACGCTCCTTTGAGCAGGACGATGCGCACGTGTTGTGCACGCAGGAACAGGCGCAAGGTGAAATACTTGCGTTTATCGGATTGCTGGGTCGGGTGTACCGTGATCTCGGGTTTGACGATTTTGAGGTCGCGCTGTCTACGCGTCCCGATGTCCGTTCGGGTACCGAGGCGCAATGGAACTGGGCTGAAACGGAACTCAGATATGCCGTTGAGGCATCGGGCCTACCTTTTTCACTGCAGCCCGGAGAAGGCGCGTTCTACGGGCCCAAGCTAGAATTCATCCTGAAGGATGCTCAAGGCCGACAGTGGCAATGCGGAACGGTGCAGCTCGATTGTGTTCTGCCGGGAAGACTAGGCGCAGGCTATGTCGCGCAGGACGGGTCGCTGAAGGTTCCCGTGATGATTCACCATGCCGTCTTCGGATCAGTTGGAAGATTCATTGGGGTGCTTCTGGAGCATCATTCCGGTCGCCTGCCCGCCTGGCTATGCCCCGTTCAGGTTGCTGTCGTTCCTGTTTCGAAGAAACAATCGGAATACGCGCTAGAAGTAGCTGCAGCTCTTGGCGAAGTGGGCATCCGCTGCGTTGTCAGCGATGCGGATCAGACGCTTTCGCGTCGCCTGGTAGACGTTCACGCAGATGGGGTTCCCTTTGCCGCTATCGTTGGCAACCGGGAAGAAAAGGAACGCAGCATCTCTCTTCGCGGCAGGTGTAGAGCGCAAAGTCCTGCCAGCCTCGCGGACACGCTTTCGTCGCTAAGGTGCACGCTATTGCCACCAGACATAGCGCACGTTTCGGCCGAAGAAATGACAATTCCCGTGTGCGTAATGGCGGGAGAATAGAGCATGCAACCAACCGATATACGCACGCAGAAGTTGGCTGTATTCGTGGTGAGGTTGTCATTTCCGCCAAGCGTCGCGTGGTTCATGAACGTCACCGAATAGATCGACGCCGGGGCAATCCGCAAACCGAGCAAGTGAAGAAGCGAAAATGAAGACATCCACCCAATAACGACAGCTCAGATCACTAAGCTCTGAGGAACGTCAGCCTACACTTCGATCGGCTAAGTCCGGTCGCCATGCCCACGCCGATGTGAACCCTTTCAAAGGAACAACCGCGAACCCGCGATGCATTGCTGCATTCGTGCCGGCAGCGCTGTGCCCGTCAAACGCAAGTGCGCCATGCGCAAACAACAAACCCGGATCTCGCAGCACCGTCTTTAGCGACGACCGGCCATGAAAAACGAAAGAAACAGAGATGAACAAGACCGTAGATATCGAAGTGGTCAACCACACCGCTGAAGGCGCCCAAGAGCTTGCGATGCGTTACTTCAAAAGCGACGGCATTGTTGTTGCAGAACTTTCCGGAGACATCGTTGGTGGCACCTCGGGCGAGCTTCTGGATGCCCTAGTCGAGCTTGTTGCCTGCGGAAGCAAGGGACTGATCCTCGACGTCTCAGCCGTGCGGGAGATCAGCCGAGCCGGACTGCGGGGGATCGTCGTGGCCGGAAAACTGCTCCAGGTCGCCGGCGGGCAGATGCGGATTTGCGGGGCAAGCGGCCAAGTTCACCGGGCTCTCTACGGTCTGTCTCTCAAACATCTGATCCAGATTGAAAACGACCTGGGCAATGCCAAGGCGTCTTTGGCCGGCACCCAATGTGCGACGGGTTTGCAACAGATGGCAGTTTCTCACGCAGAACTCATCACGCAGCCTGCGAACGCACAGCCCGAAATGCGCGGCGACCTGGGGCCAGCCCTGTGGACAAGGGAGCCAGACGATGCTGCCTGATCAGTTTCTTAGCGTATCGTTTACGTCGGTCACGGGCGTCGGAGCGATCGTGTTTCTCACGTGTGGCCCGGCCTTCAGAAGCCGGAACACGATTTTGATTGCACAGCTTTTTGCCGGTGTCTGCTTTCTAGGACATTACCTTTCCCTTGGAATTCATGCCGCCGCAGCCGCGAATGCTCTGGGTCTTGTGCAGACTTCGGCCGCCATCTTTGCGGGACGAAGCATTCTGATGCACCGGCTGGGCTACGCGTTAATTCCGCTGCTGGTCCTGAGCGGCTTCTGGTTCTGGCAGGGGCCGATCTCTGCGCTCAGCGTAACGGCAATGGCGCTTATCGCGCTTGCGCGGATGCAGACCGATGAACTTCGGCTTCGGCTTCTTCTGCTCACGGGCGGAGCGTCGTGGATTTTGCATGATCTTATCGGCGAGGCCTGGTTTGCGCTGACGGCCGATATAGGGGCATTTCTCATCGGCTTGGCCGCTCTGATGGCGATGTTCGTCAAGGTACGCGTCGAGTGGCGGTTGCCTCGAAAATTCACACCACCCGCGGCCGTTCAATACAGCCACTGATCCCCGGATCGCCACTGGCGCTCCGATCATCCTCATGTCGAGAAGGAGAAAAAGACATGGAACACATAGATGAAACTTTCGCTTTGGTGCCCGCGCCGCCGGCTCACCGGTTGGCGAGGTCCGTCAAACGGCTTCTGCGAAACCGGCATCAATACAATGATCTTCAAACGCTGCCCGATCATTTGCTCCAAGACATCGGGCTCTCGCGCTGGGATGTGAAGAAGGCTGTTCGGTCAAACCGGCTCCTATGAGCGTCAAGGACCCGAACCTCCCAACCCTGAAATCAAGAAAAGGAACATCCAATGTCCAAACTCTGTTTTGCCGAATACATCTGGCTCGACGGCAGCCAGCCCACACAAGAACTGCGCTCGAAGGCGCGTGTCGTCAGTGTGCCTGAAAATCCCGATCCGTCGGACTTTCCGCAGTGGAGCTTCGATGGATCCTCCACGTATCAGGCACCCGGCGATGATTCCGATTGCATTCTCGTCCCGGTGCGGGTCGCGAACGATCCTGGGCGTGGTCCAGGAAACCACCTGGTGCTCTGCGAAGTGCAAACAGCCGATGAGCGCCCGCATTCCACGAACAAACGAGCGCTCCTGCGCGGTATCCTTGATGCCGCCGGTTCAGATGCGGCCCCATGGGCCGGGTTCGAACAAGAGTATACTATCCTTCGCGATGGGCGCCCCCTCGGTTTCCCATCGGACGGCTTTCCAGCACCCCAAGGTCCGTACTATTGCAGCGTGGGATCGGACGTCGCTTTCGGGCGGGAGCTCGCCGATGCGCATGCCGCCATCTGCCTCGATGCTGGTCTGGCAATCTACGGCATCAACGCCGAGGTGATGCCGGGCCAGTGGGAATTCCAAATCGGCTATCGTGGCATAGACGGCGAGCCCGCAGATGCACTGACGATGGCCGACCATGTCTGGCTCGCGCGCTTCCTGCTCAAACGCGAAGCAGAGAGGCGCGGGCTGCGCATATCATTTGCCAATAAGCCAGTTCTCGGCGACTGGAATGGCGCCGGGATGCACACGAACTTCTCGACGACCGCAACACGGTCACCGGAAGGCGGCCACTCAGCGATCGAAGCGGCCATCGTAGCCCTGTCAAAGCGCCACGATGTGCATATTCCGCACTATGGGGATGGTCTCGAGGAGCGTCTGACCGGGTTGCACGAGACGTGCGCGATCGAGGACTTCCGGGCGGGCGTCGGCCACCGCGGTGCATCGATCCGGATCCCACAGCCAGTCTCGCAAAAAGGCTACGGCTACTTCGAAGATCGCCGCCCGGGCGCAAATGCTGACCCGTACCGAGTGGTGGCCAGCCTCGTCGAGACTGTGTGCCTTCCATGTCCGGACAAGGATGTACCCGCAACCAAACACATCGCTGCGGAATAGCGGCGACGCAGTCAATCCCCATGGAGACACGCAAATGACCAAACACTACTTTCCAAGGAGGGCCGCGCGGAAGGCGCGGCCGGCCTCACACACCAACGACAACGGGACCAATGCCGTGCCGACCAACCCGGTCGCCTGGCGGCGCTGGGCGTTTTCGGCGCCCCTGATGCTGATCGGATCCACTCAAGCAGGTCCGGCAGAGGCGGCAATTGCCGATGCCGAGACAGCCTACGTTCTGAACACCCTGTTCCTTCTCGTTTGCGGGGCGCTCGTGATGTTCATGGCAGCAGGCTTTGCGATGCTCGAGGCGGGCACAGTGCGCGCGAAGTCCGTCACCGCGATCTGCGCGAAGAACATCTCACTCTATGCGATGGCTGGGATAGCCTTCTTCGCCTGCGGCTATCAAGTGATGTACGGGACTTCTGTCATGGGGCTCTTCGGCCTTCCCGGCGTCTGGCACGGCGACGATGCCGCTGCACTCGCAGGCACGAGCCTATCAGGTCATGCCACCGCGGCGGACTGGTTTTTCCAGATGGTCTTTGTCGCCACCGCCGCATCGGTGGTTTCGGGTGCCTTGGCGGAACGGGTCAAATTCTGGGCCTTCGCTGTTGCCACTCTGATCTTGTCTGCGATCGTCTATCCAGTGATCGGACATTGGACATGGGGCGGAGGTTGGCTGAGCGCCCTTGGCTTCGCCGATTTTGCCGGGTCCACCATCGTGCATTCGGTCGGAGGCTGGGTCGCGCTTGCCGGGATTGCAATTCTCGGACCACGGGCGGGGCGGTTCATGTCCGATGGCAAGGCCGTGGCATTTCCGCCAGCCTCGGTACCCTACGTGACGCTGGGCACCTTCGTATTGTGGCTTGGTTGGTTCGGCTTTAACGGTGGATCGCAATTGTCGTTTTCCAGCGTCGACGACGCGGTGACCGTCGCCAATATCTTCGTCAACACAAATGCGGCCGCCGCGGCAGGCGTCGTGACGGCGGCCATTGCTTCGTGGTTCCTGCGTGGCAAGATCGACCTTCCCCTGATGCTAAACGGGGCCCTTGCAGGGCTGGTAAGTATCACTGCGGAACCGGTCGCGCCAAGTATGGCGGGATCACTAATGATCGGCAGCGTTGGCGCGTTGGTAATGATGGCTGCCGCTGCTTTGTTAGAGCGGTACCATCTAGACGACGCCGTCGGTGCTATCCCCGTCCATCTGGCCGCGGGGATCTGGGGCACACTCGCCGTGGCTATTTCAAATCCGGACGCAACATTCTCCGCCCAAATAATTGGCGTCATCGCCACGGGTCTGTTTACCTGTGTCACCGCCTTCGCTTTCTGGGGCGCGATACATGTTGTTGCCGGCGCACGGCTCGCCGCAGAAGACGAACGGACGGGCAGTGACCTCACTGAGTTTGGGCTTCGCGGTCACAACCTAGGTTCATGAATCGCCGTGAACGGGGCGGTTGAAAGTCCGCCCCGATTCATCCTTCGGAAGCTGCTTTGGCTTCAACCGCCCAGGACTTCGGCCAAGGCCGGACCGCGCACAAAATCACTCGCGACTACGATTGGGGTATCAACAGTTTCTCTACGGCGACAGACAATCTGACACCCCAACCCTAATTTCATCCAAGCTCTCGCGGATTCCTGGAGCCCCTGCGGACTCCCACTGCTGCGAAGCGGACATTGGTCGTATGGCGGAATTGTCCGC
>CAWUIX010000053.1:0-9103 GCA_963922395.1 uncultured Rhodobacterales bacterium
CAGTTGTCTCTGACATCAACACAAAGGGATACGGGCTGACCTTCGGACTGCACACGCGCATTGATCGGCGTGTGCCGCACGTCCTTGATCGCATTCATGTAGGAAATGTTTACGTGAACCGGGATCAGATTGGTGCAGTTGTTGGTTCCCAGCCATTCGGGGGTCACGGACTTTCCGGAACTGGCCCGAAAGCAGGTGGGAGTGCTTACTTGCCTCGGTTCCGACGAGAGCCCGTTGAGCACGAGGGCGGGCTTCGTGACGGCAACCCAGCTTTGACGCCGGTGGTCGCAAGAGCACTCGAACGATTGGACAACGGTGAATGGGTCTCCGCCACGGATCGCATCGCACAACTTCGCGCCGTGTTGCGGGGACGCGCCAAAACCGCAATGGCTGCCGCCGCGATGCTCGATTTCGGGCCGATCGATCTTCCGGGACCGACAGGCGAGGACAATCAGCTTGAATTGCAGGCGAGGAGAACAGTGATCTGCCTGGGGCCCGGAAACGATGTCCTGTTGGATCAAGTCGTGCAGGCCTTGGCGGCAGGGAACCGTGTCGCCGTAGTGTGTGAAGGCGCGCCTCAGACGCTACGGTTCTTGCTTAGGGCCTCATTTCCCATCACCGCCATCGACGGGACGCTGGACCCGTCTGCGCTGTCCGACTTGCCCGTGGATGTAGTTGCGGCTTGTGTTGGAGAGGATCACCTTCAGGACTTGCGTCGGGCGTTGGCAGCGCGCGAGGGACCGATCGTGCCGGTCACTTCCAGTCGAATTTCGCCGATCTCGTACTGCGTCGAGCGTGCAATCTGCATCGATACGACAGCCGCTGGAGGGAATGCAGGTCTTCTTGCGGAGACTGGCGTTTCTACTGACCGGCGCTAGGTCGTCTGTTGACGTGTAAGCCACGTCATAAGCCTCTGGCTGGCTGCAAGAAAGTTCGAGTTGGACTCGCGGATGTAATAGCTCCATGAACTGGGAGGCCGTACATCGAAGGGTTCGACGAGGAGTGAGCGTTCGCAATAGACCCGCGCGAGGTGGATCGGCAGCACGGTCATTCCAACACCGTGGGCCGCAAGTTCCAGTGCGATGTTTGAGGCGTTCGTTCGGATAGCCCCGTCGAGCGAGAGGTTTGAAAGCTCTAGGGCCCGTCCAAAATCGTTCCAATACTCTTGGCGCCCTGAGACGATGATCTTTGGTAGGGTCGCGACGTCACTTGGACGCGCGATCAAGGCGCCGAACTCGGGAGAGCAGACAAGCGCCAAGTCTTCGCGCATCAGCATGCGGGCGCCTTCGGGATCTTCGGAGGTGCGCCGCATGAAGATAACAAGATTGGCGTCCGGGTCTGCTTCTCCATCCCAAACGGTGCCCTGGACTATAAGTTCAATGTCCTGGTTTTGCTGACGGAAGAGATGAATCTCGCGCGCGAGCCAATTCTCAGCCAGGCTCATGGGTGCGGAGATTGTGACGGTCTTGTACTGTCGATTGATCTGGACCGCCTGCGTGGCGGCGTCGATCATCATAAGCGCCTGGCGAAGGGTAGGGAGGTAGGCCTCCCCTGCTTCGGTCAGTTTGAGGCTCCGCGGGAGGCGGATAAATAGATCCACGCCCAGGTGCTTTTCCAAAGAGCGGATATGCATGCTGACGGCCGCCTGTGTACAGCCGAGCTCTTCTGCAGCCCGTGTAAAACTCAGATGTCGGGCGGAACTTTCGAAGGAACGCACGAAATTCAATGGCGGGGCCGTCTTCTTTGCCATTTTTCGGTCTTTGCCTCCCTTGCGAGCTCATGCCATTAATTTTCTTATGGCGTCGCGTTGAATAACTCAAATGCTGAAAGGCGTACATCGGCATAAGGTGCGCTACGGAGGAAACGGTATGCCCAGAGACAACACGCCAGATCCGATGGGCCAGACGCTTACGGCAGCGCTCCGATTTGCGCTCGATATGCCGGCAAATCAGGTTCCTGCCTCGTCTCTTGAGACGGCCGCGCTGCTTCTTCTGGATACACTCGGCGTGTGCGTCGCGGCCCAACCTATGGAGGCCGGTCGCATTGCGCGGGATGCGGCGTGCCGCCTCTACGGTGCCTCCAATCCCGAGGACAAAGCTCCAATGCTCTTTGACGGTAGGCAGGTCAGTCGGGCTGGTGCGGCCTATGCCGCGGCGTCGCAGATCGACAACCTGGATGCGCATGACGGCTATAATCCCACTAAGGGCCATATTGGGGTCGCCGCGGTACCGGCCCTATGCGCGATAGCCCATGGTCGCGAGGATATGAGCGGCCCGGATGCCCTGGCCGCGCTTGTTGTGGGCTACGAGATCGCCGGGCGTGCCGGGATTTCGCTTCATGATAGCGTATCCGACTACCATACCTCTGGGGCCTGGAACGCTCTGGGCGTCGCTGCCACCGCAGCACGCCTTAAGGGTCTTTCACCAGAGGCATTACGCCACGCTTGGGGCATTGCCGAATATCACGGTCCCCGCAGTCAGATGATGCGGGAAATCGCAAACCCCACTATGTTGCATGACGGTTCCGGAATGGGTGCACTTGTTGGCGTCTCATCAGTCATCCTGGCGGAGATGGGCTTTACCGGAGCGCCGGCATTGACGCTGGAAGATCCGCAGGCAGCGGCACATTGGTCCGATCTGGGAGCCTTCTGGCAAACCGACCATCAATACATCAAACCCTATCCGATTTGCCGTTGGGCCCATGCGCCGATTGATGCGGTTCGTTCTCTGAAGCTCGAACATGGCTTCGGCGCGGAGGACATTGCCGGGATCGAAGTGCGCAGTTTCCACAACGCTGTGCAGCTTTATCGAGAGATGCCGGACACCACCTCGAAGGCGCAGTATTCGCTGGACTTCGCTGTCGGCATCATGGCTGCCTATGGTACGATCGAACTTCGGCACATCTCAGGCGACGGGCTTTCCGATCCCACAGTCTCCCGGCTTGTGGACGCGACGACCGCCATCGAAGACGCATCCTATGAAGCGAAGTTTCCAGAAGGGCGCTGGGCCGAGGTCGCTATACAATTGAAGTCGGGTGACCGGCTTGAGAGTGGAAGTACTCATGCGCGTGGCGGACCCGAACGCCCCATGTCACGAGAGGAGATCATAGGGAAATTCATGGCGTATTCGGTACCGGTTTTGGGAGAGGAACGTTCAAAGGCAATCCGCGAGAGCGCTCTGTCTCTTACTTCTTCCGGCTTCCGGTTTTCAGACCTTGAGGCGCATCTCTATGACGGTCCCTGATCCACGGTTTTGTGGAGTGCAACCTGCCGCATCAGCGTAGATGAAAGAACAAAGTGACCGACCTGACCGTAATACTGCACATGGACGAGCCGGATGAGGCAATAACCCTCGCTCGTCAACGCGTCCCAGAGGTCACCTTTGTCGGATGGGATCGTTACGACGGCTTGGCCGAGATAATTGAAGAGACGGGCGCAAGCGTCGTCTACTCGGTGCGGTTTTCGGGAACGAAGGGATTTCCCCGGGAGCCTCTTGTTGAGAGTGACAAGATCCGTTGGGTGTCGGTCGGAGGGTCTGGAACAGATCATCTTCATCCCTGGATTTCTGACCGGGTGACTGTGACCAACGCCGCGGGCGTCGCTGCTGGCATGATGGCCGAGTACACTGTCGGGGCGCTTCTGCATTTTTCTTTGGATCTACCGGGGTTTCGACGGGCCCAAACGGCACGTTTATGGGTATCCGGTCGGGTGGTGCCGATTGAGGGGCAAACGCTGTTGATTGTTGGCCTCGGTCAGACCGGTCAGGCCATCGCGGCCCGTGCCTCGGCTCTGGGTGTGCGGGTGATCGGAACGCGGGCACGGCCCTCTCCCGTCCCACATGTCGATAGGGTCTATCCCGTGTCGGGGTTAAAATACGCCTTGGCGGAGGCCGATGCTGTGGCCGTCTGTGTCCCATTGCTACCGACCACTCGAGGTATGATTGGTGCGGACCAGATCGCCGCAATGAAAACGGGTTCAGTTCTTGTTGATGTGTCTCGTGGCGGGGTCGTGGATCAGACAGCGTTGGCCGCTGCTCTGCGTTCTGGACAGGTGAAGGGCGCGGCGCTGGATGTCTTCGAGACGGAGCCACTTCCTCCGGAAAGCCCGTTTTGGGAGATGGAGAACGTAATCCTGACCCCGCATTGTTCTTCTGTCTACGACGGCTGGGAACTGAAATCCGTTGAGATGTTCTGCGAGAATTTGGGCCGCTATCTCGCAGGTCAGCCACTTATGAACCTCGTTGATCCCGAGCGCGGATACTAGGAGACACCGATGGCCAGAGAACGAAGAGGCGGCGGGCGCCGTTCTAAGTCGAGCCGCGGTGGAGGGAAAATCCCACAGCTGCCTTGGTCGCAGTTGCACATGCCCTATGCGCCTGTTGAGATTCTGAACGGGGCGCAGATGGACGCGTTGCATGAGACGTCCATCCGCATTCTGTCAGAGCTCGGTATCCGGGTGATCGGCGAGACGGTACTGAAGATCTTCGAGCGTGCAGGCGCTTTGGTCGATCGTGAGACATCGACCGTCCGGATCGGAGAGGATCTTGTAGAAGAGGCGGTTCGTTCAGCGCCATCCAGCTTTACACTGACCTCCCGAAACGAGGCCCGGCGGCTGACCATTGGGGGAGATGCTATCTGCTTCGGGCTCGTCGCCGGTCCTCCGAATGTGCACGACCGAATCCGAGGACGACGGTCCGGCAATCTAGAGGACTACGAGAACTTCATCCGCCTTGCGCATCATTTCAACGCAATCCATCTCATTGGAAATCAGGTGACTTCGCCGCTCGAGCTACCAGCGAACAATCGGCATCTGGACACCTATCGGGCCAACCTGACGTTGTCGGACCTGCCGTTTCATTGCACAGCCATCGGACGCGGACGTGCGATGGACGGGATCAATATGATGGCGATTTCTCGGGGCATTAGCCTTGATGAAATGGTGAAAGATCCAGGGGTCATTACTATCATTTCCGTCAACTCGCCGCGTCTTTTCGATGAAGAGATGGGGCATGGCCTCATCGCAATGGCGGAGCACCGGCAACCGGTGACGATCACGCCCTTTACGTTGATGGGCGCCATGACGCCGGTAACGCTCCCGGCGGCGCTTGCTCAGCAAAATGCAGAGGCCCTGTTCGGTGTCACTTTAACGCAGTTGGTCAATCCAGGGACACCGGTCATGTACGGGGCCTTTACGTCCAATGTGGATATGCGGACCGGCGCCCCGGCCTTTGGAACGCCGGAAAATACGAAGGCGAACATGATCGCAGGACAACTCGCGCGACGATATGGGCTGCCGTACCGGACATCCAATGCCAACGCGTCGAACGCGGTTGACCTACAGGCGGCGTATGAGACAGGGATGGCGACCTGGGGTGCCGTGCTTGGCGGTGGCAATATGATCTATCACGCAGCTGGGTGGCTCGAAGGCGGCCTAACGGCATCATATGAAAAGCTGATCCTCGATGTCGAAATTCTGCAGAACATGATCGAGTTCCTGCGACCACTTGAATTCAGTGATGATGCTCTGGGGTTCGACGCTATCAAGTCGGTCGAGACAGGCGGACACTTTTTCGGCGCCGAGCACACGATGGCCCGCTATGAAACCGCCTTCTATCGCCCGATGCTGTCTGACTGGACAAACTATGAGAACTGGGAGGCGGCGGGTGCGACTGAGGCGGTCGATCGTGCGACCGCCCTTTGGCGACAGGCGCTTCAGGAGTACGAAGAGCCGGCGATGGACCCCGCAGTACGCGAGGAGCTAGATGCCTATGTGGTACAACGAAAAGAAGAGATCGGAAGCGGAGAACCCTGAGCTAAGTCTTTGACATCAATCGTCCGAAAGCCCCCCTAGGCATAGGAAGCGCAAGGGTTTCACAGAGGCAAAAGATCATCGCTTGATTGGACGTAACGACAGGGATGCCAGTGGCATCCTCGATCCTGGCGATGACCTCGACCGCCCGCATGTCCGTACAAGACAGAACGACCGCCTCAACTCCAGGTCCTACTGCGTTCAGAGCCAGATCGCACACTTCGTCGGGATGCAGTTCTCCTTGGCCGTAATTTCCCAGTTCACGACCTATGTCGGCTCTTTTGACGGTTTCGATCCCTTCGCTTGCGAGAAAGGCCACGGCCTGATCGTTTACCTCTCCGACGTAAGGAGAGGCAAAGCCTACCGACCGCGCGCCAATTGCGCGGATCGCCGTCACGAGGGAACCCGCAGCGGTGATGGAATACGCCCCGGACTGGCATTTGATCTTATCAGCAAGATCGCGATCAAATGCGCTGCCATGGGTGAGCGTGGCGGACGTGCAGCCGTAGAGAACCGCGGCGGGGCGCACGCCGGAGATAAGGCGGAGCGCATCGGAGATGTCAGACGCCCCGAGACCTGCCATCTGGTCCGATCCCGGAATTTCATCGACGTCATAACCGCCAAGACGCTCCACATGGAACGTCACGCCCCTCGGCCGCACGAGCTGCAAGTCCGGCTCTAAGTTGCAGTTTGTGAAGGGAACCAGAACGCCCACCTTCGGCCCTGTGCGATCGTCCGTCATGCCAAGCCTTCCAATGTCTCCGCCAAAGTCTCCATCGCGGGCTCGCTTCCGATCGTCGCGCGCAGACACTGCGGTAGCCCGTAACCCGCCATACCACGCAGGATCAGGCCGTTTCTCCTTAGGACAATATCGGCTTTGTTGGCTGCCTCGGTGTCTTCAAAGCGGATCAGCACAAAGTTTGTGGCGCTCTCCAGCACGTCAAGTCCAGCCTTCCGCAACCGTTGGCTCAAGGCCATGCGCCTTGCCGCCGTCTCTTGGACGACATGGCGCATGTAATCTTGGTCGTGCACCGATGCGGTGGCCATCGCTTGCGAGACGATAGAGATATTGTTTGGGTTGAGAAGCTTTCGGACCTCGTCGCGGATCTTGGGGGGGAAGACGCCCCATCCTACGCGCGCCCCAGCCAAGCCGTATGCTTTAGATAGAGTGCGCGTCACAACCGTATTCCCGCGGTCGGTCAATCTGAAGATCACGCTGTGATCCTGATCGTCGAACTCTGCATAGGCCTGATCGACAACCAAAAGGACGTTATCGGGCAGGGCATCGCGCAATGCGGCGATTTCGGAGTTTGCAATCCGTGTTCCGGTCGGGTTTCCGGGGTTGCACACAAAGACGATGCGCGTGTTTGCCTTTACGCTTTTCAGGATCGATGCGGTCGAAACCCTAAGATCCGGTTCTTCGGCCTGCACAAATTGTGCATCCGCTTGTTGCGCAGCCGTTCCTACAAAGAGGTAGCCATACTGCGTCCCAAGTACTTCGTCGCCGGGTCCAGCATAGGCCCTTATGAGAGATCCGATTAATTCCATAGAGCCTGCGCCGCACAGGACGCGATCCGGATTTACCGGGTGAACTCTCGCAAGTGCACCTCGTAAATCACACCAATCAGGATCAGGATAAAGAGCGGATTGAGAAAGCGCGTCAGCCCCAGCTTTCAGGGCATTGGGGCTCGGGGAAAACGCGCTCTCGTTTTGCGCAAGCGAAACTGCCGAGGCATCGCCCAAGTCGGCAAGCGCGTAGCTTGCCAAAACCGCAACGTTCGGTCTCGGCTCAATCATGATCCGTTCCGATAGACGGATGCTTCAGCTTCCGGAGAGACCAATCCAGCCACGACATCGTCTTTCAACGCACCCAATGCCCGGGCGGTGGGCGGCCCGAATCCGCCGCCGCCGGGTGTGTCAAAGATCAGCCGTTCGCCTGGTTCGACGCGCAACTCGCACTTCGGCGGGATGTCGGCGTTGCGCCCGGTCACTTGTATTCGACCCGGTGCACCAGGCATGCCGCCTGCGCGTCCTGCCGCCGGATTGCGCACGCGCTCCACGGACAAGAACACGAGGAATGGCTCGTCGGTGGAGGATGTCATTTCGATCCTTTGACCCAGACCACCGCGAAACTGTCCAGGCCCGCCAGAGTCGGTTAAAAGTTCGCGCCGCCAGATTGTGACAGGCGCTGCGGCTTCGGTCATCTCAACCTGGCTTCCAAATACGCCGGAAGGGTAGGCCGTAGCAGAAAGCCCGTCGAGCTGCGGGCGAGCTCCGGTGCCGCCATTATGCACGAGTTCGATTGCAAACTCGGTTCCGCCTGCAGCCGCTGAATCCGCCGCATGCCGAAGAGGGAGATCGTACATAGACGAGGCACCCTCGGCGGGAATTTGATCTGGCAAGGCCTGGTGCAGACAACCGAAGACGAGATCGGGCGTCATCTGGCCCAACGTGTGCCGCATCGCGACAGGGGCAGGGCGCAGGGCATTCAGGATGCAGCCTTCTGGCCCCGTTACGACAAATGGTTCGAGAGACCCCGCATTGTTCGGGATGTCGGGACCGATGATACAGCGGAGCGCGAATACAGAGTAAGCGGCCGCGTAATTCAGCGGTACGTTAATGCCCTTCGGCGAGGGACCGGAACTACCTGCAAAGTCGAGGTGCATCCGATCAGCTTCGACCGTCAGCGTCGCTTTCAGCGTCAGCGGCGTGTCGTACCCATCGACCGCCAATTCATTCTCATAGACGCCCTGGGGGACTTCGGAAATCGCATCAATCGTGCCGCGGCGAGACGTTTCGATGATGTGGTCTGCGAGGGTATGCAGATCGGTCAAGTCGAAGCCTTCCATCAATTCGATGAGCCGGGTCGCTCCAGCCTCGCAACATGCAATCAGCGCGTAAATGTCGCCTTCGTTCGCTATTGGCTCACGCGAGTTGGCCTTCACGATATCCATGAGCAGCACGTTCACTTCTCCTCGGTCAACCAGCTTGCACGGCGGGATCAAGAGGCCCTCGTCAAAGACATCCGATCCCTCAGGACCCATGCCTTGTCCGCCCAGATCCACGAGGTGTGAGGTGCAAGAGGTGAAACCGATGACCTGACCGCGATGGAAGACGGGCATCATGAGGAGGAAGTCATTCAGATGCCCGGATGCGAGCCACGGGTCATTCGTCATGTAGATGTCGCCGGGTGACATATCCTGAACTGAGAACCTGGATCTCAGATGCTGTACCGCCTCTGCCATTGTATTGATGTGTCCCGGGGTGCCGGTGACGGCCTGGGCAAGCATCCTGCCC
>CAWUIX010000054.1:0-9077 GCA_963922395.1 uncultured Rhodobacterales bacterium
CGCCGAAGCCCGACTTCTGTCCGGCCTTGATCCAACCGAATACAGAGTTGGAGAAGACGAGGCATTTGATGGGAAGGCCGAGACGGACGATAGTTTCGAATTCGCCGCATGAAAACCCGAATGAGCCGTCGCCCATGGCGGCAATTACGGTCGCGTTCGGGCGGGCGACCTGTGCCCCCGCAGCGGCGGCGAGGGCGTAGCCCAGGGCGCCGTGTGCGCGGTTGGTGATGAGTTGGCGGCCAGCAGTCGGCCAACGGAAATGCGCGGAGAAGTAGGGGCATGGTGTGCCGGGGTCCGCGCAGACGACTGCATCTTCGGGAAGCAAGCTTTGGAGCACGGCAATGGTCGCTTCTGGCGTGACCGATCCGGGGAGTGATGCGGTGGCATGCCGGTGAAAGTCGTCCTGCTTTGTCTTCCATGCGGCGGCGGCGAGTGCCGCGCCATTTTTATCGGACGCGGATCGATCTTCCAGAGCCGCGTTCAGGGCCTGCAATGCAAGTCTCGCATCAGCGACCACCGCGATCTCTGTTTCATAGTTGGCGCCGATGACGGCAGGGTCACTGTCGATATGCGCAATCCGGGTGGATGGCGGCGGGGAGCGCCAGCGCTCCGTCGTGACGGATCCCGCACGGCACCCGATGAACAAAATGAGGTCCGCCATGTCGATGACGGCGCGGGTGGCAGGTACACCGCCGTTAGATCCGACGACGCCGAGTGCTTGGGGATGTGTCTCGGCCAGGGCGCCTTGGCCGGACACTGTGGTTGCGACGGGGATGTTGAGCCGTTGTGCGAGTGCGCCGAGTTCTTCCTCTGCTCCGGCGATGACGGGGCCGCCACCGCAGATGATAACGGGTCGCTGCGCTTCGGTCAGCGCATCGGCGAGACTTTCGATTGCGTCCGTGTCAGGGGCTGTGGGGCTGGCCGGAAATTTGCTGTGGCGGGGATCGGCCCAAATCTCCCCGGCATCTGCCGGGTGCTTTTGGACGTCAAAAGGGAGAGCAAGGTGGACAGAGCCAGGGCGGCCCGTCGTCATCTCGCGAAAGGCGCGTCGGATCTGGGCGGGAAGACGCGCGGCGTCTGTGAGTTCGGCGTTCCATTTGGTTAGGGGTGCAAAGAGGGCCGTTTGATCCAGTTCGGTCAGCGGGTATCGGCCTGCGGAGGTCTGTGCGACATCCGTCGTGATCGCGAGGATAGGAATGGAGCTTTCGTTCGCTTCGACGACACCCGGGAGGATATAGGTCGCCCCACCCCCGGACGGTCCCTCACATATGCCGGGCTTCCCGGAGAGCCGGGCGTAGGCGTCCGCCATGTATGCAGCGTGACGTTCGTCGCGGGTGAGGATGTGGTCAATCTTCGTCCCGCTTCGCGCGATAGCATCGTAGAACGGCAAAGAGGTGTCGCCGCATAGCCCGAAGATATGCTGGACATCGTAAGCCTCGAGCATGCGGACCAGCGCTTCGGCGCCAGTAGGGTTATTGGTGGCTGTCATCTTGACTACATTGCTGTATACAGGCTTGCATAATTGATCGTGTCGGGATTGATGAGTCAATCCGGTTTGAGATCTGGAGGGTTTTGTGACGCAAGCACGGGTTGATGCGATCTATTCTGACTTGAAGGCAAAATGCATCGCGTTTGAGTTTCGGCCCGGGGATCGGTTGAACGAAGTCGCCTTGGCACGCGCGCTGGACGTGAGTCGTACGCCGCTGCGAGAAGCGCTGAATCGGCTGGTCTCGGAAGAGATGGTTGTGTTCAAACCTGGCGAGGGGTTCTTTGCCCGGCTATTGGAACCTAAGGCCATTTACGATCTTTATGAGCTCCGTTTGATCCTCGAAACCGCTTCGGTGCGTTATGCCGCTTTGCGTGCAAGTGACGAGGCGCTTCTGGCGTTTGCGGCACGGCATCGGGATGCGGAAGCGCGGCTGTCGGGAATGACCGTGGGCGAAGCGGTTCAGGACGACGAAGCCTTTCACCTCGACATCGCGCGGCTGTCGGGCAATGAGAGTTTGGTTGGTCAGCTTGACCGTCTGAACGAGCAAATCCGGCTGGTCCGTTGGGTGGATATGGCGCAGAGGGTGCATGAAACGAAGTCCGAGCATGCGCAAATGATTGAAGCACTTGTCTGGAGAAACGGGCCCGGTGCGGCTGTCTTGATGGAGGGGCACATTTCGCGGCGCATGGATCAGGTGGTGGACGCGGTTCGAGTCGGCATCTCGCACATCTATATGGATGGCGCAGCGGCCCTTTCGGATCAATTGCTTGCGGGGCCCGTGCATGCGGGTTGAGGGGGGCAAGCCGATCTATGGGGTCTCGGTTGGCATCCTGATGCTTGAGGCGCGGTTTCCGAGGATTCCGGGAGATATGGGGAATACCGCGACTTGGGATTTTCCGGTACATTACCGTATCGTTCGATCCGCCTCGCCTGACCGTGTGGTGCGTCGTTCAGCGGAGGGCCTGTTGCCCGATTTTATCGATGCGGCGCAGGCGTTGGAGCGTGATGGCGTTGACGGAATCACGACGAATTGCGGGTTTCTATCGATCTTTCAGGAAGAGATTGCCGCCTCGGTCGGGGTGCCAGTGGTCACGTCATCTCTGCAACAGGTTGCCATGGTGAATACGCTCCTGCCCAAAGGCCAACGCGCGGGGATTCTGACGATCTCGGCCTCTTCCTTGAGTGCTGTGCATCTGGAGAAAGCTGGCGTTCCGGAAGGGACGCCGGTTGCGACGACGGAAGGTGGGCGCGTATTCACCGAGGCGATCCTGGGGGATGCGGAAGGGTTCGACGTGGAGGCCGCCGAGGCGGACAATGTTGAAGCGGCCCAACGCCTTGTGACCGAGCACCCGGAAGTTGGAGCAATCGTTTTGGAGTGCACCAACATGACGCCTTACGCACGCGCAATTCGGCTAGCGACAGGGCGGCCCGTGTTTACGATGGCAGGCTTTGTGTCCTGGTTCCAGGGCGGGTTGGTCCCCCGGATGTGGCCGAGGGAGCCTTAGGTCAGGACATTTCGACCGGTTTGCTTTGAAGGCGCATCACTGTCTCGCGCTCGGCCCGACGGCAGGCAACGGGAGGCAGGCCCTTTGCGATCAGGGCGAGGTCTTCGAGGACCAACGCGCCGATATCGGTCAGGGCGGAGGTGAGTGCGCCTGCCCGGTGGGCTGAGAAGAGGACGCCCGGTACCGAGCGGATGGGATCGTCTGGGGCGACGGGTTCTTCGGGGAAGACATCCGTTGCGACGCGGAGGCGGCCGGATCCGGCCTCCGTGGCAAGGGCATCGAAATCCGCGACGGCGGCCCGGCTGAGGAGGATGAGCATGGCGCCGTCCTGCATCTTTGCCAGAGCTGTCTGGTCAAGAAGATGCGTGCTTTCACTTGTGATGGACGCAACGACGAAGATGGTTCGGCTCAGGCCTAGGACCTCGTCCAGTGAGGCTGGCGTCACCCCCTGACGACGCAAATATCCGTCGGGGAGCCAGGGATCGAATACGCGAATGCGGGCCTGGAAGGGGACGAGGAGTTTGTGCAGGGCGCGTCCAAGATCGCCGAAACCGATGAGACCGATGTCACTGTCTGTCAGGAGTTCGGCCTGCCCGTTGCCGGCGAGGCCATAAAGCTCGTTGCCTTTGCAGAAATCCCCATGCGCCCCGTGTATGTTGCGCGCAAGCGAGAGCGCCATTCCGAGGCCCATCTCTGCCACGGGCACCGCGAAGACGGATCCGGGGGTGAGGACGTGGATGCCTCTGGCGAAGCAGGCCTCGTAGTCGATGTTTGGCAGAAAGTTTGTTTCGACGTTGAAGATTGCACGGAGGTTTGTCGCGGCGTTCAACCGATCGGATCCCATCGATTGCTGGCTGATTAGGATGTTGGTTAAAGGTAGGTCCCTCTCATAGAACGCATCTCGATCAGTCGCGTCGATTTCGGTGACCTCGTACTGATCGAAGAACTGCGTTCGCGCCGCATCCGTGAACATTTCGCCGGTCGTTCGTGGCGCCGGATCGTAGAGAATACGCATCGTTCCTCCCAAAAAACGATTTACAGCATGAAACGTTTTTTCTAGCCTGCTGGCAAGGGAGAGAGATGTCTGTACGCCAAAAGAGCCTTGCCGAGGGGGCCCGACCGTCGATCCGCGATGTTGCGCAGCGTGCGGGGGTTTCGCCGGGTTGCGTTTCGAACGTCATCAACGGACGGCGCAAGCAGGACGACGCGATTGGTCGCGCGGTCCTGACAGCCGTGGATGAGTTGGGGTATCGGCGGAACACGATGGCTTCGAACCTGCGACGCAGTCAGAGCCGGATCATTGGCCTTGTTATCCCGGACTTTGAGAATCCATTCTTCGCTGAGCTTGTTGCGCAGCTGGAGCGCTGTGCCGAAGCCACAAGTTATCGGATTGTTGCGACCTCCAGCCGGGAAGACCCCGAGATCGAGGCGCGCGAGATCGATGAACTTGTCGGCTGGCGCGTTGCGGGGATCCTCTTGGCGCCGTCGCTTCGATCACATGCCATGAATGGCCTTGCCTCAGGCGATACACCCTTCGTTATGCTCGACCGGATTTCCGAGAGCGCGGGTTGCGATGCCGTCGGGGTGGATAACGCCGAGGTTTGCGCTGAGGCGATGCGTCGCCTGATTGCGCTGGGGCACAAACGAATTCTGGTCGCCTATCTGGGAGACGGGATCGCGAACGTGTCAGAACGTCTCGATGGGGTCCGTCAGGCGGTGGCCGCGAGCGGGAGTGACATTGTCGTCGATTATGTGCCGACCGGTGATCCCATCGAAGCCGCACGCGAGGCGTTGGGTCGGTACTTTGACGCCACGCCAGACGTTGATGCAGTATTCTGTTTATTCAACACGGCGACGCTTGCAGCTTATGGCTTGATGCAGGAGCGCGGTCTTGCACCGGGCGAGCGCACGGCGCTGGTTGGATTCGATGACAGCGCCTGGATGGCGCATGTTCACCCGCCGGTCGCAGCAATTGTACAGCCCATTCGGGAAATCGCCGATCAGGCCTGGGCCCGGCTTCTTGCGCGGGTCGAAGGCGAGGATGGGCCGCAATCAATTGAGCGGGTGCCGTGCCGTTTTGAGGCGCGCAGCTCTTTGGTTGGACCCGCGGCAAAACAACAGATGAAAGCGCCGACCGTTCGCGTCGTGTCGTCCGAGGGACAGGGTGTCGAGAGAAGCACCTAACGAAACTGAAGCACTTTACACTTGGAGGAGATCACATGCTGAAGAAATTGACTGTTACGGCCACGGTGGCGCTTCTGGCGCTGCCTGCGCACGCCGAGACCTACGGCGTTCTGATGAAGACGCTGGCGAACCCGTTCTGGGGCGCGATGGAGCTTGGCGTCCGGGAAGGCGCGGAAGCTGCGGGCGTTGAGTACTACCTGCAGGCCGTGGAAAGCGATCAGGCCGCGGAGCCGCAGCTGAACGTCTGTAATACAATGCTGGAGCGTCAGCCTGATGCAATGATCACGGCGGCGATCAACTCTACGATCCTTTTGCCTTGCCTGAAGCGGGCGACGGACATGGGGATTCCAGTGGTCGATCTGGACGGTAACCTCGATCACAAGATCGCGGCGGATGCCGGTGTTGAGATCGCGTTTTCCATCGGTTCGGACAATGTGGCCGCTGGTGCGCAGGGCGCGGAATGGCTTGTCGGGCAGGTGGGCGCAGATGCCTCTGGTCCGGTTCTTGTGATTGAGGGGCTTTCGGGCAATGTGACAGGTCAGAAGCGGGCAAGCGGGTTCTCGGACAAGCTTGCGGAACTGGCACCGGGTCTTGAGATCGTCGCATCGCTTCCCGGCGATTGGGACCGTGGGAAGGCTGCGAACATCACGAACGATATCATGACGTCGCATCCTGATCTCGTGGCGATCTTTGCCGCAAATGACGGGATGGCGCTGGGGGCCGTGGAGACGGTCTTTGCCGCCGGCAAAGGGGATCAGGTGACCGTTATCGGTGTCGACGGAAACTCCGACGCCGTGAAGTCGATCCAGTCGGGACGCTTGGACGCATCTGTGGCGCAGCTGCCGTATCTTGTCGGCAAGCAAGCCGTTGAGAATGTGAAAGCGGGCATGGCGAACGGCGACTGGATTTATGTGCCGACGATGGTCCTGACCAAGGACATTCTGGATGCCGGTTCCGATCCGATGCTGGAATTCGTGAAATAATCTGACGTCGGCGGGCCGGGAGACCGGCCCGCCTATCTGGCGCGGGGCCTATGCTGAATTTTCTGAAACGAACGCACGTGCGGGTGGAATCGCTGGCCGTGCTTTTAGGACTTGTGGTCGTGATGGCGATCCTCTCTCCGGTCACGGGGAGCGGGGTCCGGGTCTTTCTGACCACCAACAACTTCTTCAACATCATCCTTGCGAGCGCGACCTTCGGTATCCTCGCGATTGGGGCAACGTTCGTCATATCAGCAGCCGGGATTGATCTGTCGCTTGGATCGGTTCTCGGTCTCGCCTCGGTCACAGGTGCCGCATTGGTCGTCACGCTGGGATGGCCCTGGTACTTTGCCATTATCGGCTCGCTGGCTGCGGGCGCGGCGGCGGGTGCGGTCAATGGCTTCATCATTACGCGGGGGCATGTTCCGGCCTTCATTGTCACGCTTGGGATGCTGGGGATCGCCCGGGGTTTGGCCCTGATCATCTCTAGCGGGCGTGGGATCTATGGACTTCCCGACGAGATCCTCTTTTTAGGGCAGGCACGGCCCTGGGGTGTTCCAACGCCTGTGTTCATTCTGGTCGCGGTGGCGCTCACCTCGCATTACATCCTCGCGCATACGCCGTTTGGGCATCACACACTTGCCCTCGGTGACAATGAGAATTCGGCGCGCGCAACGGGTATCAACGTCCGGCGGCAGAGGATGCTGCTTTATACGGTCTCGGGACTTATGGCCGGGATTGCGGGGCTCATCTTTACGGCCCGGGTGAATACCGGGGACCCGACTGCGGGCCTTAACTATGAGCTTCTTGCGATCACCGCTGCGATTATCGGCGGCACCAATCTGTTCGGTGGGCGCGGCTCCATTCTGGGGACGATGATCGGTGCGCTGATTATGGGGGTCCTGCAGAATGGGCTGAACCTGATGGCGGTGCAGGCCTATTATCAACAGATGGCAATTGGTGTCGTTCTAATTGCTGCGGTCTGGCTGGACCAGGTGCGGACACGCGGGAGGTCATTGCAATGAGCCTTCTGGAGTTGTCTGGAATCGAAAAGAGCTTCGGCGCAGTTCAGGTCCTGCATGGAGTCGATTTGCGCGTGGAGCCCGGTGAAGTGATCGGGCTTGTCGGCGACAATGGCGCCGGGAAGTCCACGCTGATGAAGTCCATCTCGGGCGTCTATACGATCGACAAGGGGCGCGTGACGTTTGACGGCGAGGATGCCACCCACCTTGACCCAGGTCAGCGGCGGGATCGCGGGATCGAGATGATCTATCAGGATCTGGCACTGGCGCCGCAACAGGATGTGGCGAACAACATATTTTTGGGCCGCGAGCCGGTGAAGCGCTTGTTTGGCGTGCTGCCACGTTTTGTCGACAAGGCGAAGATCGATGTCGAGGCGCAGGCGATGCTGGACCGGTTGGGCGTTCATGTCCCCAGCGTGCACATCCCGGTTGGAATGCTGTCCGGTGGTCAGCGCCAGACGATTGCGATTGCGCGGGCGCTGACCTTCAGGCCGAAGCTTGTGATCATGGACGAACCGACCGCTGCACTGGCTGTGCGAGAGGTTGAGAGTGTTCTGAACCTGATCCGGCAGATGCGGGAGGAAGGGATTGCGACGATCCTGATCAGCCACCGGCTGAACGATGTGTTTGAAGCCTGTGGGCGGATTGTTGTGTTGCGGCGTGGGAATGTTATTGCGGATTTAAAGCGAGACGAGACGGATATGGCAGAGGTCGTGTCCTACATTGTCGGTGCACACGGATAGGAAGATCATATGGCACGTCTTGGCATCCACAGTCTGGCCTTCACCCCGCTCTGGCGACCAGAGGATGCCGAGCGTTTGTTGCCGCCGCTTACCGCTCATGGCGTGAGCGTGATTGAAATCCCGCTTCTGGATCCTGCGCAGTTCGATGGCCGTGGCACGCGGGCGGCGGCGGATCGGTATGGGGTTGATGTTATCTGCTCACTGGGGCTTCCGGATACGATTGATATCGTCCGGGATACGAGTACGGCCGTCGACTACCTCACAGCGGCAATGAACGCGGCGCGAGAGGCAGGAGCATCCGCTCTGTCAGGGGTCACCTATGGGACAATCGGGAAGACCAGCGGGGCGCCGGTGACGAGCGCGGAACAGGATGCAATGTGTCGGCTGATTGACCGGGCAGCAAAGTCTGCACGCGAGCTGAACATGGGGTTCGGGATCGAGCCCTGTAACCGGTATGAGACCCATCTTCTGAACACTGCACGGCAGAGCGCCGAGATCATAGAGCGGGTGGGCGCGGAGAATGTGTTCATTCACCTCGACACCTATCACATGAACATCGAGGAAATGAGCATGTCTGAAGGGTTCGCGGATGCAGGCGAGCACCTTGGGTATGTGCATATGTCGGAATCGAACCGGGGGGTTCCGGGGCGTGGGACGATCGATTGGGTAGATGCCTTCAAAGGCCTTAAGGACGTAGGGTACGACGGCACCCTAGCGTTGGAAAGCTTTGTCTATCTTGCACCGGAAATTGCGTCTGGCCTCGCGGTCTGGAGACCGGTGGCAGAACGGGCGGAAGATGTGATTGATGTCGGCCTGCCGTTTTTAGCGGATCATGCGCGGACCGCAGGCCTTAATCTGGAGTAGCCCCTGGTGTTGGCGCTGGCCTATGTTCGGCAACCCTTTGCGCCACCTCACGTTCCAATTTCTGACGGATGCGTCTTGGATACTCGGCAAAGCCATTTGCGGAAACTGCGAAGGATCCTGGGCCGAAGATCACGTTATCCCGAAAGTATGCCGTAAGATCCGGTTCCTCGCCTTCAATCACCAAGGCATTGACTGTGATTTGTGCGGCGCCAAGGTCCGACCGGGCAGCCTTTGGGTCGATCCCCTCGTTTGAGGGACCATCGCCAGAGACATCAATCACTTTGCGCAGG
>CAWUIX010000055.1:0-9048 GCA_963922395.1 uncultured Rhodobacterales bacterium
CCGACCGATGTGGGGCGCTGCCCCACACCCCGGGATATTTCTGGAAAGAAGAGTGGGTCAGCGGGGGATGTCGAAGCCTTGTGGGGCCAGCGTGAAGCCGTCGAACGAAAAGCCCGGGGAGACGGTGCAGGAGACCAGGGTCCAGTCGCCGGTGGAGTGGGCGGCCTGCCAGTGATCCTTGGGGACAATGATCTGCGGCTCCGCGCCGTTCGCAGGTAACGGGCCGAGCGTATGGTCCCGGGCGGGGCCGGTTTCTGTTTCTGCGATGGACAGGGTCAGGGGAGCGCCGGCATGAAAGTGCCAGATTTCGGCTGCGTCGACCTTGTGCCAGTGGCTTTGCTCGCCGGCCTTCAGGAGGAAATAGATCGCCGTCCCTGCGGGGCGCGTCTCCTGATCCGTCTCCTCGATCCACGTTTGGCGGTAGTGCCCGCCCTCCGGGTGGGGGGCTAGCGCCAGGGCTGCAATGATGTCGTCGGCTGTCATCGGTCCGGCATGGCCGATTGTGGCGCGGGCCGCAAGACTGATGGGGTTCGGGCGTAATCTGCGGGCCGAACCTAGAATTGGTCAGAACAGGGTCTCGACCCAATCGACGAATGGATCCACCAGCCGGTGGCGCGGCCCGTTGGGGATGACGGCGACGTAGCTCACACGGTTTGGGTTGGGGGTTGCAACTTCGACGATGTCACCGGATTCGATCTCTGGCCGGGCGATCCGTTCGTTGAAGAGGGCGACGCCGATCCCCTGTTTCACCGCCTCAAGCTGCAGGTTCGGGGATCCGATCCGCACTTGGGTGAGCGTGTCGGGATCCAGTCCGATGTCCCGGAGGATCATAAGCTTCATGCCCATGCTGTCGTGCCAGATCCAGGGCAGGTCCTGCAGATCCGATCCCCGTTCGGCGAGAAGCGTGGGAGCCGCGATGACGATCACGGGAACGGTTGCGACCCGGTGAACCGACATGCCGGGCCAGTCGGCGGGTTCTGTCGCGGGGACCGCGCGGATGGCCAGATCGTATCCCTCTTCAACGATGTCGACATAGTCGCGGCTGGGGGAGAGCGCGATTTCGACATTGGGATACTTAACCCAGAATTCTGATAGCCGTGGTACAATGATCCGGTCGATCATCAGAGGGGTCGTCGAGATCCGCAGGCCGCGCCGGTCCTGCGTGTCCCGGATGCGGGCAAGCCCCTGATCGATGGTGCTGAAACCTTCGTTCAGCGCCTGGGCCAACTGCACTCCAGTTTCCGTCAGTGTGACCGAGCGGCCAGTGCGCACCGCGAGGCGGATCCCAAGCTCTTTCTCAAGTCCGCGCACTTGCTGGGCGATGGCGGCATGGGTGACGTTCAGGGATCGGGCTGCGCCTGCAAAGCCGTTGTGCCGAGCGGTGGCGTCGAAGGCGCGCAACGCAGAAAGGGAGGGGAGGCGGCTCCAGTCAATCGACATGATAGATGAGCTTTCGTTTTAAGTTTATTTCTGAATAGCGAGATGGTGGCAGCATTGATAGTCACAGATCGTGAAGAGCGTTGCCGAGAAGCAGAAAATGCCGGAAGTTCGTGAGATGTCGACACCTGGAAATGACAGTCTGCACGGGCGCGTTCCGCCCGTGGGCGAACCGACGGTTCGGAGGTGTCTGTCCCGCGCAGATGTCCCCCTTGAGGCAGCGAGCAATCTTCTCAGGGCCCATGCAAGCGAGATGCATGCGCTGATGGTGTCCGTTGGGGGCCCTTCGTTCGATGTATCGCTACATCTCAATGCGTTCTGGGAAAAGCTTGATGATGTGCTGCCGCCAAGAGGAAGCTACTATCTGGTCAGCGCGCCTGAGGGATCTCTGATCGGAACTGCGGCTCTGCGTCGGCTGACGGATGAGGTCGGGGAGATGAAACATCTCTACGTCTTGCCCGAGGCGCGTAAGCTGGGGTTGGGGCGAACGCTGATCGAACGGCGGATCGCCGATGCGCGGGAGATGGGTCTGAAGACTCTCGTCGCTGACTCGTTCGTCGGAAACCACGCGATGATGTCGCTCTACCGAAAGCTGGGCTTTCACGAAGTGGCGCCCAGCGAGGATGGGGCGACGGTCAGCATCACGCCGGAACTGACCAAGTTTCTGGTCTATTTCCGGCGCGATCTGTAGGGCGCGAGTGCAGCTCAGCCTCGAAGGATCGAAGTGCCCGCGTATTCCGCAGTCTCTCCCAGCATCTCTTCGATCCGGATCAGCTGATTGTACTTGGCCAACCGGTCGGAACGGGCCAGTGACCCGGTTTTGATCTGTCCGCAATTCGTGGCCACGGCGAGATCGGCGATGGTGGCATCCTCGGTCTCACCCGACCGGTGCGACATAACACAGGTCATCCGGGCGCGGTGGGCCATATCGACGGCGCGAAGGGTCTCACTCAGCGTGCCGATCTGGTTCACCTTCACGAGAAGGGAGTTGGCGGCTTTGGTGTCGATCCCTTGCGATAGGCGCGTAGGGTTCGTAACGAAGAGGTCGTCGCCCACAAGCTGCACCTTGTCGCCCAGCCGTTCGGTCAGAAGGCGCCAGCCGTCCCAGTCGTCTTCGGCCATCCCATCCTCGATCGAGAGGATCGGGTAATCGGCGACCAGCGCGGCGAGGTAATCCACGTTATCGGCGGAAGAGAGCTTCTTTCGCTCACCTTTCAGGTCGTAGATCCCGTCGCGGTAATACTCGGTTGAGGCACAGTCGAGCGCGAGCATGATATCTTCGCCCGGGCGGTATCCGGCTTTCTCCACCGACTTCAGGATGAAATCGAGCGCATCGCGGGTCGAAGACAGATCCGGAGCGAAACCGCCCTCGTCACCGATCCCGGTCGACAGGCCTGCGGCGGAGAGCTCTTTCTTCAAGGTATGAAAGACCTCGGACCCCATGCGCACCGCCTCGCGGATCGAAGAGGCGGAGACCGGCATGATCATGAATTCTTGGATGTCGATCGGGTTATCCGCGTGCTCACCGCCATTAATGATGTTCATCATGGGCACCGGCAGGACGCGGGCCGAGGTGCCACCCACGTAACGATAGAGCGGCTGGATCGTGGCATCGGCGGCTGCTTTCGCCGTGGCGAGCGAAACACCAAGAATGGCATTCGCGCCGAGGCGTCCTTTGTTCGGTGTGCCGTCGAGCTCGATCAGAGCGGCGTCGATCGCTTCCTGTTCGGTCGAATCGAACCCAGCGAGTGCCTCGGCGATCTCCCCATTCACGGCCTCGACCGCTTCCAGGACACCCTTGCCCAGATACCGGCCCTGATCCCCGTCGCGCTTTTCGACGGCTTCATGGGCCCCGGTTGAGGCACCGGAAGGCACCGCCGCCCGGCCCATCGTGCCGTCTTCAAGGATAACGTCGACTTCGACCGTGGGATTGCCGCGGCTGTCCAGGATTTCGCGGCCGATGATGTCGATGATGGTGCTCATTGGGATCTCTCCGGGGTTCGGGATTCCCGCGCTCTATAGCAGGGTGGGTGGGGTCCGTGAACCACTAATGCTAGCGCTAACGGCGCCGCTTTGACGCAATCGCCCGTTCCCGCGCAAAGCTGTAGAGACCGGATGCCACGACGATGGCCGCACCAACCCAGGTCGTCAGGTCCGGGCGCTCCCCGAACCAGAAGACGGCCAGGCTCAGGCCAAAGAGCATCCGCGTGTACCGAAAGGGAGCGACGACCGAGATTTCGCCAACCCGCATAGCCATAGTCACAAACAGGATGGCGAGCGCGGTCAGAAGCGTAATCGCTGCGAAGTTTGAGAGCGCGATTGGTGTGTAAGGTCCGGCAGGTTGATCTAAGGCGGTCATGAGGATCAGGCCTGTGGGGATCAGACCCACGAAGCCCCAGACACCAAGCTGCAGATTGGTGGAGGTTCTTGGCACCGCGCGCGTCAGGAGATCGCGACCCGCGAGGGAAACTGCCGCCAAGACCGCAAACAGGGCAACAGCGGTAAAGCCTTCGGTGCCGGGCCTGATGATCAGAAGAACTCCCGCTAATCCCACAAGTATTGCACCCCAGCGGCGCCACCCAACCGTTTCCCCCAGAAAGAGAGCTGCGCCCATGGTCACCAGAAGGGGCACGGATTGCATGATCGCAACCACCATGGAGAGGGGGGCCAAAGCCAACGCCATGACAATCCCGAACGTCCCGATCGATTCCGCCGCCATGCGCGCGATCACACCTGACGCCAGGATGTCCCGTGTCACGGGAGATTGGCGAGCGGCGATGCAGGCAAGAGAAAAGGCCAGAGTTCCCCCCAGACCCGCGATCCAGATGATCTGGCCGGGCGGGTGGGTGGCGGACAATGCCTTGATAAAGGCATCCGCCAGGGCAAACGAGGCCATCGCCCCCGCCATCAGCGCCATGCCGCGCAGATTGGCGGACATCAGCCCTTGTCTTTCGGCTTCTTCGGAACGCCGTAGAGCTCCAACCGGTGACCGCGTAGTTCAAAGCCAAGCTTGTCGGCGATGCGTTCCTGCAGCGCTTCGATCTCTTCATCGACAAACTCGATGACTTCGCCTGATTGGATGTCGATCAGATGGTCGTGGTGCTCGCGTTCGGCATCTTCATAACGCGCGCGCCCGTCGCCGAATTCCAGCTTCTCAAGGATGCCAGCCTCTTCGAAGAGCTTCACGGTCCGATACACCGTCGCGAGCGAAATCCGTGGATCAGCGGCGGACGCACGAGCGTAAAGCTCCTCAACGTCCGGGTGATCGTCCGCCTCCTCCAGGACAGCCGCGATCGTCCGCCGCTGTTCGGTCAAGCGCAGGCCCTTGGCCTCGCAGCGTTCAAGAATGGTGTCAGGCATGACTCTCCGGCACGGGTCTTCGGTCCCGGTCATAGGCGGTTCGGTCGGCCAAGAAAAGACCGTCAGGCGATAGACAGCTGGCCCGAGGCAAAGGGAACGACCTGACCCGTCACCTGAATCTCCACGGGCGCGCCGTTTTCGGTGAGGGCGCGGGTCTGGATCAGCGAGGGGCGGCCCATTTCGACGCCTTGATGAATGGTCAGCGCAAGGTCGCTCCCAGAAAGATCCGCAAGGAACCCGGTCAGCGCAGCCGCCGCAGATCCTGTTGCTGGATCTTCCGGGACACCGTCGAGCGGCGCGAACATCCGGGCGCGGATTTCTTCGCCGTCAAGCCAATAGGCGAGAACCGCAAAGTCCAGCGGCCCGGGGTAGGTCGCCTGCGCATGCTCAAAGGCCGGGGTGACAGGGTGGGCCCGCGCCAGCGCGTCACGCGATGCAAGCTCGACCAGCGCAAAATTCAGCCCGACCCCGGCCACGACAGGGTGGTGCCGGGCGGTCTCTACATCTGCATCTGACAGACCAAGACAGGCGGCCACATCGGCGACCGACGGTTTGGCGCCGTAAGACAAGGGCACCCGTGTTGCGAACGTGGCCTGGTCTGGACCTGCGGTTACGGGAATGGGCCCGACACCCAATTCAAGCACCATCTCAGGACCGTGCCCAAGACCGGCAAGAACAGCCGCGGTCCCGACCGTTGGATGCCCTGCAAACGGCACCTCATTCATCGGAGTGAAAATACGAACACGGGCGGTGTTCTGAGGGTCATCGGGTGGATAGACGAAGGTCGTCTCCGAAAAGTTAAACTCGCGCGCGATCTTCTGCAGCTTCTCCTCGGGCACATTCGTGGCGTCGGTGATAACGGCGAGAGGGTTGCCGCCAAATGGCTCGTTCGTGAACACATCGACAATTTGATAATCGGCCATGCCCGTACCTCTCGGAGGATCCAAATCGTGCGGACGCTAGCTCAGGGGACGAGGATTTCCCAGCGCAATCCCGACCCATTGCATCACCGCGAGAGATCGGTCAGACCGCGCCCTCGGAGGGTGCCATCATGCCGCGCGAAAAACGAGACCGGATCGATGCGTTCGGGGCCATTAGCCTGATCGCATTCTCGGCACTCCTGGGCTTCAATCAGGTTGTCATCAAGGTCGTGAACGATGGGCTTCAGCCGGTCTTCTTTGCCGGACTGCGTTCGGCTGGCGCCGTGTTTTGCGTCGGCGCGTGGATCTGGTTTCGTGGGATTGGCCTCAAGCCTAATCCGGGCACCGGTCTTGCGGCCCTGATCACGGGGCTGTTCTTCGCGCTCGAATTCCTTCTGCTTTTCACAGCCCTGGATCTGACCACCGTCAGCCGTTCGAGCGTGATCCTTTATTCTATGCCTGTCTGGATGGCGATCGGGGGGCACCTCTTCCTAAAGGGAGAGGCGCTGACCACGCAAAAGTCACTGGGCCTCGCCATCGCGTTTGCGGGTGTCGCCTGGGCGATCTTAAATCAGGATACCGGCGCCGGTGAGGCGTCACGCATGGGCGATCTTCTGGCGCTTGCCGCCTCGATCTGCTGGGCAGGCATTGGCCTTATGGCGAAAGGGTCTGCGTTGCGCCACGAACCCCCGGAAAGACAGCTCCTGTGGCAAGTGCTTGTCTCTGGCCCCATCCTGATCCTTGCCGCACCCCTTTTCGGCCCATTGATCCGGGACCTCGAGCCGATCCACTATTGGGGCCTGGCGTTTCAGATCGTCATCCTGGTCTCTGGCGGTTTTGTCTTTTGGCTCTGGCTCCTTTCGATCTATCCGGCGGCCTCGGTCGCGGCGTTCAGCTTCCTCGCTCCGATCTTCGGCGTCGCGTTCGGCTGGCTCCTGCTGGGCGAGCCTCTTGGGCCCGCGCTCTTGGGTGCGCTGGCGCTGGTCGCCCTTGGTCTTTGGCTGATGAACCGGCCGCCGAACCGTCAGGTGCCGCAAAAGGTCTGAACGACCGCCTCGTCCTCGGTGGGGGGATGGGTCAGATCGGCGTCGTCCGGCTGCGCAGCGAATGGCGTGGCAAGGACCCGCAACATCCGCTCGAAAGGCGCGAAATCGCCATCAACGGCTGCTGCGATTGCCTGCTCGATCCGATGGTTGCGCGGGATCACCCAGGGGTTCGCTGCGTCCAGATCTGCGCGTCTTTCGTCGACCGTTGCGCCCTCTCGTTGAAGGCGCGCCGCCCAAACCTCGGCCCAACTGTCATAGGCCGCCGGATCGACAAACTGGTCCCGCGCAGCGTCCGCCCCAAGTGCTCGGAACGTGTTCGTGAAATCCGCCTGACCCGATGCCATCCGATCCATCAAGGCCTGGATCAGATCCGCGTCCTCAACCTCTTCCGTGTGCAGGCCTAGCTTCGCTCGGAACACCCGAAGCCACGCGGCGCCGAACAGGTCAGGGTAGCGATGAACCGAGGCTGTGGCAGCTTCGATCGCGGCGTCCCGCTCCATGTCCATGACAGGCAGAAGCGCGGTCGCAAATTGTGCGAGGTTCCAGACCATGATGTCGGGCTGGCGATTGTAGGCATAGCGCCCGCCATGATCGATCGAGCTATAGACGCGGTTGGGCACATAGGTGTCCATGTAGGCGCAGGGGCCATAGTCGATGGTCTCGCCCGAGATCGTCGTATTGTCGGTGTTCATCACACCATGAATGAAGCCGAGGCCCAGCCAGGCGGCGACCAGTTCGGCCTGCCGGGCGATGACCGCGTCCAGAAGATCCAGCGCTGTCTCTGCCTTGGGATAGTGCCGCTCAATCGCGTGCGCTGTGAGCGCGCGCAGTGCGTCTTCATCCTGTCGTGCGGCGAAGTACTGGAACGTGCCGACCCGGATATGGCTGGATGCAACACGCGTTAGGACCGCGCCGGGCAGGGGGCGTTCGCGGAGCACGATCTCGCCTGTGGACACCGCCGCCAGCGCGCGTGTCGTTGGCACGCCAAGCGCGTGCATGGCCTCGGAGACCACGTATTCACGCAGAACTGGCCCGAGCCAGGCGCGCCCGTCGCCCATTCGGCTGTAGGGTGTGCGCCCGGAGCCTTTGAGCTGAATGTCTCGACGCTGGCCATCACGGTCGACAACTTCGCCGATCAGGAGCGCTCGCCCGTCACCGAGCTGGGGCGACCAGCCGCCGAACTGGTGGCCGGCGTAGACTTGTGCGAGGGGATCGGCCCCGTTCGGCACAGCATTCCCGGCCAACACGGCCAATCCCTCAGGGCTTCGCAGGTCCGCCGGATCCAGGCCGAGGGTTTCTGCGAGCCCTTCGTTCAACCTGATCAGGCTTGGGGACCGGACGGGTTCCGGGGGTTGCCTGGTATAGAACCGCTCGGGCAAGCGGCCATAGGAATTGTCAAAAGGAATATCGAGCGCCATGGGCGTTATTTAGGTCCGCCCGAGCGAAGTTACCACTTGGATCTTCACGCAAATCGTGCGGCGATCAGGTCGCTAGGAAGTGGCGTCCTAAGGATCAGAAATCGTCGGGCTGCTTGTTCTCTCTCGCATGGGCATGGATCTCACGCACACTCCACTCCACGAGATCGCGGATTGCGTCGCCCAGGGCTTCGTCAAATGACACGGCAATGTCGTCGATGTCGTCGCTGGCCGCGGTGTGGAACTCCTCAAAGCTCTGCGACGCAATGATCCGGTCAAACTCTGTGTCCACGATCTTCATGTTCAGCCGCACATTCACCTCAAGCGGGCTGTTCTCCGGATCCTGGGGGTTCGCCAATCGTGCGTTGAACTCCCGCATGTCGGTGACGATCAGGTAGTCGGCGCGGAGACTGACGGTCGACCGTCCGACCGCCGCCACCTTGCCGCTGTTTTCGTAGCTTTCGATCAGAAGCGCCTGAACGATGACGGGTGCGCGGTCGACCCAGCGGACCTCGGGGAAGTACTGCACCCGCAAAGGGCTTGGCGAAATGGCGATCCGGTCGGTGCTGATCGCGGCGGTCGCGGTGGGCTCTTCGACCACAAGCTGTTGGCTGAGCCGGGGAAGGCTAGGGTCGAAGGTGCTCTTGGGTGTAAGCACGTAAAGTTCCGTCGGGGTCGCCACCTGGTTCAGGGTCGCAAGGCCAGAGCAAGCCCCAAGGAGTATGAGGCCGAGAAGCCCGGAGAGCAGGGGAAAGAAGCGGTGCGTCATCTGCGGAAATCCGAGCTTTGGGTGCCAAGAAGGAAACGGCCGGGATCGCGTTCTACCCGATCCTCCAGGCGTTCGAGGTTGCGGATGAGGGTCCGGGCCTC
>CAWUIX010000056.1:0-8920 GCA_963922395.1 uncultured Rhodobacterales bacterium
GGCCAGGGTCATATCGAGCGTCGCGACACCGCCTGCGCTGGAAAAGCGCGGTGGGGAAAAGTCGAACTGCCGGTCGACGAAGAGACTGTCGGGAAACTGCCGGTGAAACCCGGCAATCGCCTCAGCGTGCGTGGCCGCCGGCCGGACGGAGAGCAGCCCCGCACGGGCGAAGACGAGCGCGCCCGTGTCGACGCATCCGAGCAGATGACCGGCCCGATCCAACTTGCGCAGCCAGGTGAGCGTGGTGGGCGTCGCCGCGCGGTCCGGATGATAGGAGGCTAAGAGGATTGTGGCGTCCGGTGCATCCTCCGGGAGTGGCACAGTGGTCACTGGAAGGTTGCTGGACGATGTGAGCAGTCCGCCATCGTCCGAGATGAAATCCCAGGTGAACGCTGTCCGACCGATCTCGCGATTGGCCACGCGAAGGGGCTCTGTAATCAGCGTCAGGGACAGGATCGGGAACCCATCGGAGAGGTGGATGGCGACGCGAGTCATGCGGCCTCAAGTATTCTGGCGCAAAGTTTCCGTACTATAATGTCAATCGATGAAGGAGGTCACGTACTAGGATCAATGCACCGCACAGGAGCGCGATCCATGAAAGACCTCCCGGACCTACCGATCACCCCGGATTTCGAGAACTGGCCCGTTACTCATCAGCCGGTGGGGGCCACGACGGAAAGTGGTGCACTCAAGATCACCTGGTCCGATGGGAAGGTCAGCCTCCATCATTCGCTCTTTCTGGCCGAGAACGACCCGTCGCCTGAAACCCTGCACCCGTTGTCGCGCGAGACCACGCTGTCGCCGCTCGACCAGCCAGAAGATCTGGCAGCGGTGTCCGCCGCGATCCAGCCGAACGGAGCCGTCTCGGTGGAGTGGTCCGACGAGCGGGCACCGTCGCAGTTTCACCCGGGCTGGCTGCGCGCACATAGTTGGTTCGATGAGGCACCCAGCGCGCCGGAGCGCGTCCTTTGGACTGGCACCGATCTGCCGGAGCCGCCGACGTTTCATGGTCCGACTGCGCTCACCGACCTGTCGCTTTGGCGGGACTGGCTGGTCACGCTCAGCACTTATGGTGTGGCCCGGCTTGAAGGGCTGCCAAATGAAGACGGCCTTCTGATGGATATCGTCGAACGGATTGGACCGATCCGGGAATCGAATTTCGGGCGGATGTACACGCTTGAGATCAAGGACGATCCTGACAGCAACGCGTTTACCTCGGACGCGCTTCTGCAGCATATCGACATGCCGACCCGCGAATGCCCCCACGGGCTTCAGTTTCTTTTCTGTCGCGAGAACTCCACGCGCGGTGGCGAGGGGATCTATGTCGATGCCTACCGCGTCGCCGAAGACATGCGGCGGGAGGAACCGGATCACTTCGCGGCGCTCTGCGACATCGACTGGACCTACAACAACCGGTCGAAAACGTCGCGGTACGAAGCGTCCGGCCCGGTTGTCGAACGCGACGGCAGAGGCGTCATCACCGGGATCCGATACACCCCCTGGCTGCGCGCGCCGTTGGTCGCCTCCCTCGCGGAACAGGATCGCGCCTATCGCAGTTACCGTGCCTTTGCCGCGCGGGCCCAGGATCCGGCCTATCAACTCCGGCTGCGCTACCGGCCCGGGGATCTTCTGGCCTTTGACAATCGCCGGGCCCTTCACGGTCGCACCGGATACGACGCTAAGGGCGGTACGCGGTTCATTGAAGGGATCTATGCCGATCGGGATGACCTTTACTCTGCCATTCGGACGGCGGAGCGCTCTCTGACATGACCCTGCCCGCAACGATGCAGGCGGTTCTTCTGACGGGTTACGGCGGTTTCGACTGCCTCTCGGTTCGGGATGACGTGCCGGTGCCCCGGCCCGGTCCCGGCGAGGTGGTGATCCGGGTGACTGCGGCTGGCATGAACAATACGGACATCAACACGCGCACCGGATGGTACAGCGACCGGGTGACCGAGGGCACGACGGCGAAGGGCGGCGTAGGCGGCTTTGACGTGGATGATGTCGGGATGGGCGATTGGAGTGGCGGGATCGCGTTTCCGCGCATTCAGGGCGCCGACGTCGTGGGCCGGATCGCGGCCGTGGGTCCGGGCGCCGATGCGGCGCGCGTCGGGGAGCGCGTGGTCTGCAACCCCTATGTGAGTTCCGGGGACTGGCTCCAGGACGCCCGCTTCATCGGCGCGGATTTCGACGGCGGTTTCGCAGAGTACACTTGCGTGCCTGACGGAAATGCGGTGGCGGTGCCCGACGATCTTCCGTTCAGAGATGCGGAGCTTGCCAGCCTGCCTTGTTCCGGTGGAACCGCGATGAACATGCTGATGCTGTCGGGCATCCGGGCGGGCGACCGTGTGCTCGTCACCGGGGCCTCGGGCGGTGTGGGCACCTTCCTGATCCAGATCGCCAAGCATTATGGGGCCGAGGTGGCGGCGATCTGTTCCGCCGACAAGTCGGAGATGGTGGCCGGGATCGGCGCGGACCATGTGATCGACCGCGCCGCGCCTGACCGCGTGAACGCGGTCAGGGCCGCCGCTGGCGATGCGCCATTCTCTCTGATTGCTGATGTGGTCGGCGGCGATGCCTTTGCAGCCCATCTTTCGCTTCTCGGGCGGGGCGGCCGCTATGTGACCGCCGGCGCGATTGCCGGACCCATTGTCGAACTGGATCTTCGCACGCTTTATCTCAAGAACCTCTCGTTCTTCGGCTCTACCGTTTACCTGCCGGAGACGTTTCCGCAGCTTTTGGAACTTGTGCAGGTCGGGGCGATCCGGCCCGCCATCGCCGCCCAATACCCGCTTTCGGAAATCGTGGCGGCCCAGACCGCATTCCTCGCCAAATCTCATGTCGGCAGCATCGTGTTGCGCCCAGCCCAGAGGGGGGTGTCATGAAAATCACCCGCATATCGCTCTTTGTCGTGCCGCTCGACTCCTGGGAGGTAAACACCCGCTACGTCGCGCAGGACAATCTGCAGGCCACACTTGAAACGACGATTGTCCGGATTGATACCGATGCGGGGCTGGTCGGCTGGGGCGAGACCTGCACGGCTCCGTCCTATTACCTTCCGACGCTTGCGTCCGGGGCCCGGGCGGCCATCGGGTTCGTGGCCGGACTTCTGATCGGGGAGGATCCACGGCACCCGCGGCGCCTTATCACTCTGGTCGCCACCGCGATGCGCGGGCAGTATCCGGCACGGTCTGCGCTCGACATGGCGCTTCGGGATCTACATGGGAAAATCCTGGGCGCCCCGCTCGTGGATCTCTGGGGCGGGCGGGTCAGCGACGCGCTTGATATGATGTGCCTCGTCAACATGGGTACGCCCGACGAGATGCTGGCCGAGACCGCCGCCTATCGCGCGGATGGCTACCGCAAGTTTCAGATGAAAATCGGCGACGGCCCGCCGGAGGAGGATGTCGCCCGGATCGAGGCCCTGATGTCGGATCGCCGGCCCGGGGAGCGGTTCTGGTTCGACGCCAACCGGGGCTGGACCGTCGATCATGCGCTGGAAGTTATTCCGCGTGTCGCCCACCTGCATCCCCTGATGGAACAGCCCTGCGAAACCTATGAGGAGTGCCGGACGGTCGCCCAGCGCTGCGGCATCGGGCTCATGCTGGACGAGAGCATGACCTGCCAGGCGGACATGATCCGCGCGGCGGACGACGGTGTCCTTCGCGTCGCGGTGCTGAAGTTCAGTTGCACGGGCGGGCTGACCGAACACCGGCATATGGCGGAAACGGGGCTCAGGCTCGGCGTGCCGATGCGGATCGAGGATTTCTATGGAACCGCACTGACCTTCGCCGCCGTGGCCCACCTCTGCCACAGCCTGCCCGAGACGGCTTGTTTTGGCCTTTATGATTACAACCACCCCAAAGTGCCGGTTGCACTGAACCCGCTTGTGGTGCGCGACGGGCGCGTGGCGCTGCCGAACGATGTCGGCCCCGGACTAGGGGTCGAGGTGAACGAAGCATTCCTCGGCGATCCGGTCGCCGTTTATTCCTGACATGGAGATACCGATGACTGATCCCACACCTCTGCGCGAGACCTCCCGGTCCATGGCCTGCACCGAAGCCGAATGGGAGGCCCGGGTCAACCTTGCCGCCACGTTCCGGATCCTAGCCCATTACGGGATGTCGGATCTGGCCAACGGCGCCGTCGCCGCCCGGGTTCCCGATCAACCGGACCATTACCTCGTGCACCCCTACGGGATGTTCTGGGAGGAGGCGACGGCATCTTCCATGGTCAAGATCGGGCCAGACGGCCTGCCTGTTGATCCCAGGGGTCCCTGGCTCAACGACGGGGTGCAGAACCTGTGCCAGTGGATCTTTGGCTCCCGGCCAGAGGCGATGTTCTTTGTCCACGGGCATGAGGAAGAGGTCATGGCGGTGGGGTCGATCGAAGAGGGCCTTCTGCCGCTCAATCAGCCCGCAGTCTACCTTGGCAACATCACCGGCTATATCGAGTACGAGTTCGAAGAGGATGAAGCTTTTGGCGAACACTTCGTTCGGACGCTGGGCGCGCATCAGATCCTGATCAGCCGGAACCACGGGTACTATGCCCTAGGGACCACGGCTGCGGAGGCGTTCTTTCGCGCCTATTTCCTGCGCCAGACCTGTTCGGCCCAGATCAAAACCCTGTCCATGGGCCGGGACCTGCACCTGATCGACCCGCAAAAGGTGGCCCGCTATCAGGATCAGATGGCCACATCCGAGCATTACAACTATGACGGCAAGACCGAGTGGGCGGGGCTTGTCCGGCTTCTGGAGAAGCGGTCGCCAGAGTATCGAAACTGAGCGGATGGCCCGAGGTCGCCGAGGGTAAGGCCCGATGAGCCCCTAAAGGCGCGCAATCCGGTCGCGGGCGAGGTTCCGGCCTTCGAGTTCCGTGAGGGCGCGCAGGACCTCATCCGGCGTCTTCCCTTCGGCCAATGACCGCGCCCAGATGCGCCGAACTGAGGCGGGCGACCAGGGCAAGGCCGCCTCGGACAGCCACCGGCGCAACTGCTCCGGCAGGGCGTCATAGGCCTGCATGGGATTGCCCGGGCGCCGCTTGCGCCGAAGGCTCGTCTCGCCGAGGTTCCGGGTCACATCTCCTCCTCGAGATCGAAGACTGGGTCCAGGACAAGGACGAGGCGGGTCTCCCCCGTCCCTTCGATGGGGGGCGAGCGGTGGCGTAGCCCCGATGGCGGATCTTCGGGCCATAAGGTACCGCGCAACAGGATCGGCGCGCCTGTCGCGACCTGGAACACACACGGCGGATCGCCGCCATCCCTTGGATAGCCGTACTGTGTGCCGCTGCCCCGATAGGTGCAAACGAGACGGGCCGTGAGCGCGTCCACGTGGAACTTTCGGCAGGCGTTGTTCGTCACTGCGGCAAGGCGCAGGCGCAGGTAGTCGGCGGACATCAGGTCGGCAAAGACCTCGGCCATCCGGGTGATGTCCGCCTCCAGCCAGTCCCGTTCGGGGCAGGTTGGCATCCCGGCCGTGTCACAGAGATGGCTCACGGCCTTCGCCACCCCGTCTTGGGCCAGGACCAGCCGGCCAACAGGCAGGTGTTCCGGGTCCAGCCGGTCCAGCCATGTCCGGACATGCGCGGGCATCTCCCGCCGCCAGATCACACCGGGGCAGCAGGGGTTCGTCAGAATGGACAGGGACGCCGGATTGTCCGCCAGAACGACGCCCACGCCTGCATCGGTCAGGCCCGCCGAGGCCACGGTCACGCCGCGTCCTCCACCCGGCGCCACATCGGGAAGGGATCGGGGTAGTCGGGCAGGCTTTCAGGGCCGCTCGTTGCAACGGCCGGGACGAGGCAAGCGTCCAGCCGCGCCTTCAAGGCCGGCCAATCGATCCCGGCGCCGATAAAGACAATCTCCTGCCGCCGGTCGCCCCAGGGCTCCTGCCAATGCTCGTTCATATAAGCGCGCGCGCCCTCATGCTCGGGCCAGCGCTCTTTCGGAACAGAGGCCCACCAGTTGCCGAGCGGTTTGACGCTGGACAGCGCCCCTGCCAGCGAAAACTCGGCCACCCATTCGGGCCGTGTCGCGATCCAGAAATGCCCCTTGGCCCGGATCACGCCCGGCAATTCGCCATTCAGGACCTCAAGGATGCGCTCGGGGATGAACGGCAGACGGGCGCGGTAGACATAGGAGGTCACGCCATACTCTTCCGTCTCCGGCACATGGTCGGCAAAGCCGTAAAGCTCCTTTGCCCACATCGGGTGCTCGTGCGCCTTTTCAAAGTCGAAGAGACCGGTGTCCAGAATGGCATCCGCCGCCACGTCGGATTGGTCCGTCTCGATGATCGCAGTATCGGCGTTCAGGCTGCGGATGATCTTGCGCGCGGCATCAGCCCTCTCCGGCCCTGCATCGGTGACTTTGTTCAGGATCACCACATCGGCAAACTCGATCTGGTCGGTCAGGAGGTGGACGAGCGTGCGTTCATCTTCCTCCCCCATCGTTTCGCCCCGATCCCGCAGGAAGTCGTGCGAGGAGTAGTCTTTCAACAGGTTCACTGCATCGACCACGGTCACCATCGTGTCGAGGCGGGCCACGTCTGATAGGCTGTCCCCGAACTCATCGCGGAAGTCGAAGGTCGCGGCGACGGGCAGCGGTTCGGAAATCCCTGTGGATTCGATCAGCAGGTAGTCGAACCGCCCTTCGGCCGCGAGGCGGCGCACCTCGTCCAGAAGGTCGTCCCGGAGCGTGCAGCAGATGCAGCCATTCGACATCTCGACCAGTGTTTCGTCGGTCCGGCTCAGCTCGGTATCTGCCCGGACCAGATCGGCGTCGATGTTGACCTCGGACATGTCATTCACGATCACGGCGACCCGGCGGCCTTCGCGATTGTTCAGAACCCGATTGAGAAGCGTGGTCTTTCCCGCCCCCAAAAACCCCGACAAAACCGTCACTGGAAGGCGTGCATCAGACATCCCAAAGCTCCGTATCTGCTGATCAGGCCACGCAACCTACTGAGTTGGCGGGCGCATGCAATAGAAATGTTATGTCATAACATAATTGAATTGCATTATGCGAAGAGCACACCTGCAGACGGCGGTGTATGAGAGCCTGTGATCGGAGGGTTTAGTCTTGGAATGCCAGTCCCACGGTCGCGGGTCGGCGAGGGCCAGGCCTCATTGGGGCTCCCAACCCGAGCAACAAAATAGCGATCCGCCTTCAATCCAGAAGACTTACTCCCCACGGATGTGCTGCAGAACACTGCGATCGACACTTGCCGCACTCAAAAGCCCGCCCATGAGAGCACCTGGAATGCCAGGGGTCGCCACATCCTGACCTGCGAGAAACAGACCTGGGATCGGCGTTTTTGCCCGAAGTGCATCACACATGACGCGTTCCGGTGTCACGTCGAGCCCGTAGAACGCGCCGTCTCGGTGCCCTGTGAACGTGACCGTGGACAACGGTGTGGCGAGTTCTCGATAGACGACAAGCTTTGCAAGATCCGGAAAATAGGACTCGAACTGGGCCATCAAGGTTTCTTCAACCTGGCGCTTAAAGTCAGCGTAGTCTTCGCCCCGGGCGCCGGGCGGAATCTTCGCCCATTTCGCGACCGTCGACCAGTCGGCCCAGACCAAAAGCTGACCAGAGTGCTTTTGCAGCGGTCCCGGATCATGGGATGGATCCTTGAGCGAGCCAAATGTCGCGGTCATATGCGGCGGGGCTGAGTGCGGGGCATCTGTCCAAAGAACATCGGTCTCGCCGGTCGGATAGATCCAGTGATTGGCTCTTGTTGCCCCCGCGGCCTCGATATCTCCCTCGAAACCCAGGAAGAGGGTGAAGCTCGCGATACTGGACGGCAGCGCGCGGATGCGTGCCATCCACTCCTGATCCCCGGTGCCTTCCGGTAACAGCGTATCGATTGTCTCCCGTGCGCCAATATCGGAGATCACAGCATTCGCGCGTATCTCTGTCCCATCATCGATCCGAACGCCAACGACGCTCCCAGCTTCGAGCAGCAGCTCTGCGACACGGGTCCCGCTTCGAGCTTCCCCACCATTCCCTGTGATGGTGGGGAGGATACGTTCTGCAAAGACTGCACTCCCGCCCACCGGATACCAGGAGCCACTTGGCAAATAGGCACCCGCGATCAGTGCGTGTATCGCGAAGCTTGCCTTGCTCGGACGCCCTCCATGATCGCCCCATTGGGCCGCCATGCACGCAGCCAATTCAGGGTGATCGGTGATCTCATCTATCACCTCTTGTGTCGTGCGGGCGCACCACTTTGAGATTGCGCTTCGGTTCCACCAGTCGAGCACATTGCCGGCGAATTCCGGCATTGCTCTGGTTGGAAAGACCTTGAAAATTGCTTCACGTCCTTCGCGCAAGGCATGGGTCCAAGCTTCGATCGCTTCGGCTTGATCGGGGTAGCGATCCTTGAGATCTCTCTCTTGCGCCTCGTACGGGCGCGAGAGCGCAAGCGGCTCAGCCGATCCGATGTGCAAAATGTCATAGATGGAACCCAGCGGCTCGAACTCGATGGGAGTGTCGGACAACCAATCGAGGAGGGCACGTGCGTGGTCGCCCGGAGCCACGCCGCTCAGGTAGTGCACACCGACGTCCCAGGTGAAGCCATTGCGTGAAAAGCTATGCGTCAATCCGCCGAGGACGCGGTGCTGCTCGAGCAGGAGGACCTTTTGCCCGACCAAAGACAATGCCGCAGCCGCAGACATACCCACCATGCCGGACCCGATTACAATGACATCCCATTCGGGGCGGTCGGTGTTCATTTTTGTACTATGCCTCCTCTGGTATTGGGCCACTGATGCGTGGCTCTCAGAACAATCTCTTCGGCGGAGAAGTCGTGCGACGCCACAATGGCCAGGCCCGGCAAGCGTTCCTTGAGGCGCTGCACTTTAGAGAACGACGCGAGCAACGTGTCTCTATCGCCAGTCCCAGCAACGATGCCTTGCTCTAGGA
>CAWUIX010000057.1:0-8895 GCA_963922395.1 uncultured Rhodobacterales bacterium
ATTGGAGACAACCGTGTCTTCGGAGGTCAACGCGTTATCGTTTACCCCGAAGACGATCGTTTTGTCCGCTCCTGCAGAAGGTGCAGAGACCAGGACGCGGCTTGCCCCGTTTTCCAGGTGGATGGCCGCCTTGTCGCGTGCCGTGAAGATGCCGGTGCATTCCAGAACGATATCAACATGCCCCCAGGGCAGGTCGGCTGGGTTGCGGATGGCAGAAACCTCGATCGGGCCGGTGCCGACGTCGATTGTCGTCTCTGTTGTCTTCACCTCGGCAGGGAAGCGTCCGTGGACACTGTCATACCGCAGAAGGTGCGCGTTCGTTTCGACCGGACCGAGATCGTTGATCGCGACAACCTCGATATCTGTGCGTCCGGCCTCGACGATCCCGCGCAGCACATTCCGCCCGATCCGTCCAAATCCGTTGATTGCGACCTTGACCGTCATGTCGTCCTCCATGGGGAAAGCGTTCGAGCGCCAACAACGATGTTAGCGCCCAAAGGTCAACCGGATTCCTGCTATCGCCAGAACGCAATCCAGTGAATGAGATCGGCAAAGCGGCGGGCGAGGAAAATTGCGCCATCTGGCCAGATCAGCAGGAGAAGGAAGAGGACAACAACGATGGCGCCGAAGACGATGAAAGCGGTTCGGTTGCTCATGGCGCCCCCAGAAGGCGGGAGAGATCTTTTGCCGCATCGCGGACGGCTTGTCCCATGGCCTCTGTCCTGTCGGGTCGGATGCGCGCCGTCGGGCCGGAGATCGACAAGCCAGCGACGGCTCGGCCGGTTGCGTCAAAAACAGGCGCTGCGACGCAACGCATGCCTTCGTTCCGCTCTTCATCGTCGATCGCGAAGCCGCGCCGCCGCGTGGCTGCGAGATCCGACAGAAGGGCCGAGCCGTTTGTCAGGGTGCGTGAGGTAAAGGATTCCAAGCCTTGGGAGACAACGGCGTTTAGCCGTGGTTCGTCGAACTGCGCCAGGAGGGCCTTGCCAATCCCGGAGGCATGCATTGGAGACTGCGTGCCAGGGGGGAAGAAGGCGCGTATGGAGGCGTGCGTTTCAACCTGGCTGACGAAGAGGACGTTTGTCTTGTTCTCGATGCCGAGGTTTGCGGTCTCTCCCGTCGCCTCCATCAGTTGCTGCATAATCGGGCGGGCACGTTCCAGGAGGTTGGTGCGTCGCAGGAAGGCCGACCCGATCCGGAAGGCACCGGCGCCAACGTGCCAGGTTTGCCGTTGTTGGTCGAGCTCGACGATGGAGCGTGTTTCCAGTGTCGTGAGGACCCGATAGGCGGTTGCGGGGGATTGATCGAGCGCAGTCGCGAGCTCTGTCAGCGTCATGCCGCCTGATGTACCCAGCGTTTCCAGAATGACCATAGCGCGGTCCAATGACTGGATCGTGTTCTGTTCGGTCTTGTCGTGGAAGGCGCGCGGGCGTCCCCGGGCGCGTTTTACTTGCTCTGCCATTTTGGCCCTCCGTTGACTTATGGCTGCATTATAAAATTTGTTTTCACAAGATGAAAAATGCAAAGCATTGAAAAGATGATGATATTTTAATTTTCCGCTATGTGAAAAATTTTTTCAAAAAAATTGTGATAGCGGGAGCTCTGTCTTAGAAGGACGCTGACACAGAAGAGGAGCGCGTCCATGACATCTCAGAATCCCGTCTTCATCCCCGGGCCTACGAATATGCCGGAGGGACTTCGGAAGGCGATCGACATGCCGACGCTCGATCACCGGTCCCCAGCCTTTGCGGATATCCTGCATCCGGCGCTGGCGGGTGTTAAGAAGGTGTTGCAGACCATGAAAGGTCACGCGTTCATTTTTCCGGCAAGCGGCACGGGCGGCTGGGAAACGGCCATTGCCAATACGCTTTCCCCCGGAGATCGCGTCCTTGTTGGACGGAATGGCATGTTCTCGCACCGTTGGATTGACATGTGCGGGCGGTTTGGGCTGGACGTTCAGGTGATCGAGACCCCGTGGGGAGAAGGACTTGCGCCGGAGCGTTATGAAGAGATTCTGGCCGCCGATACCTCGCACGAGATCAAGGCGGTGCTGGCAACGCACAATGAGACGGCGACAGGCGTTCTGTCGGACATCGCCGGGATCCGCCGGGCGATCGATGCGGCCGGGCATCCGGCGTTGTTCCTGGTCGACGGCGTCAGTTCTGTCGGTTCGATGGACTTTCAGATGGACGCATGGGGTGTCGACGTCGCTGTGACAGGGTCGCAAAAGGGCTTCATGCTGCCCGCTGGTCTTGCAATCCTTGGCGTGTCGCAGAAGGCCATGGCGGCGATGGAGACGGCGAAGCTTCCCCGGACGTTCTTTGACCTAAGAGATATGCAGGCCGGTTACGCCAAGTCGGGCTATCCTTATACGCCGGCCGTTGGGCTTATGAACGGCTTGAAAGTTGCGACAGATATGCTCTTGGACGAAGGGCTGGAGAATGTGTTCGCCCGTCACCGCCGGATTGCGGACGGCGTGCGGGCCGCGGTGTCGGCTTGGGGGCTTTCGCTCTGCGCCAAGGAGGCCCGCTGGTACTCGGACACGGTGAGCGCCATTCGCACGCCAGACGGATTTGACGCGACGCAGATCGTCGTGCGGGCGGCTGAAAGCTACGACATGGCATTTGGCGTTGGCCTTGGCGAGGTGGCGGGCAAGGTGTTCCGGATCGGGCATCTGGGCCAGTTGTCCGAGCCTCTGGCCCTGTCAGGCATCGCGACTGCGGAAATGGTTATGGTGGATCTTGGGTTGCCGATCACCCTGGGATCCGGCGTCGCGGCGGCACAATCGGTTTATCGCCACGGGGATGTGGCCTTGGCGCAGGAGGCGGCGTGATGAAAGATATGAACGAGATGTACATCCCGACCTTTGAGGATGTGAAGGCCGCGCATGAGCGGATCAAACCGCATATTCATCGGACACCAGTACTGACCTCGCAGTACCTGAACGATCTTGTTGGGGCTGAGCTGTTCTTCAAGTGTGAGAACTTTCAGAAAGCTGGAGCCTTCAAGGTTCGCGGCGCTACGAATGCCGTGTTCGGGCTGGACGAAGACAAGGCGAAGCTGGGTGTTGCCACACATTCCTCTGGCAACCACGCCCTGTCATTGAGCTATGCGGCCGGTCGCCGGGGCATCCCTTGCAACGTGGTGATGCCCCGCACGGCGCCCGATGCGAAGAAGGCCGCGGTGCGCGGCTATGGTGGGAAGATCACTGAATGTGAGCCATCGACGTCTTCGCGCGAAGAAGTTTTCGCTCGGGTCCAGGCCGAAACCGGCGCGGAGTTTGTGCACCCCTACAACGATCCGCGGGTGATTGCCGGGCAGGGGACCTGTTCGCGCGAGTTCATGGAGCAGACGGATGGCGTGGACATCATGGTGGCGCCCATCGGTGGCGGCGGGATGATCTCGGGCACCTGTCTGACTTTGTCCAACATCGCGCCGGAGGTGGAGATTATCGCGTCTGAGCCCGAGCAGGCGGACGATGCCTATCGCAGTTTCAAGGCTGGGCACATCATCGCCGATGATGCGCCTGTCACGATTGCGGATGGGTTGAAGGTGCCATTGAAGGAGCTCACATGGCACTTCGTCTCGAACCATGTGACCGACATCCTGACAGCGAGCGAGCAGGAAATCATCGATGCGATGAAGCTCACGTGGCAGCGGATGAAAATTGTGATGGAAGCGAGCTGCGCAGTTCCGCTTGCGACCATCCTGAAGAACAAAGACCGGTTCGCAGGGAAGCGGGTCGGTGTGATCATCACAGGTGGCAATGTCGATATGGACAAATTGCCCTGGATTCAGTGACTTCGGAGGACTTATTCATGAATGCACCGACCAAGTTTGAAGGCCTCGAGGTAGGCTTTGATATCCCGGCAGCGATTGGGATGGATGAAAGTGAAATTCAGACTCCGGCGCTTGTGCTGGATCTGGATGCGTTGGAACGCAACATCAAGAAAATGGGTGACTATGCGAAGGCGCATGGCATGCGTCACCGGGTGCATGGGAAGATGCACAAGTCCGTTGATGTCGCCCTTCTTCAGGAGAAGTTGGGCGGGTCCGTTGGCGTCTGCTGTCAGAAAGTGTCTGAGGCAGAGGTCTTTGCCCGTGGAGGTATCAAGGACGTGTTGGTTTCGAACCAGGTGCGCGATCCGGCAAAAATTGACCGGCTTGCCCGGATGCCCAAGCTTGGTGCACGGACGATTTGTTGTGTCGACGACATCGAAAACGTCGCCGACCTGTCAGCCGGTGCGGAGCGGCACGGCACGCAGATTGAGTGTCTTGTTGAGATCGACTGTGGAGCAGGGCGTTGTGGCGTGACCACGACACCCGAGGTCGTTGAGATCGCAAAGGCGATCGATGCGGCACCCGGGCTTAAATTCGCTGGGATCCAAGCCTATCAGGGCGCGATGCAGCACATGGACAGCTATGAGGATCGTAAGGCGAAGATCGAAATCGCTGTGGCGATGGTGAAGGACGCCGTCGATACCTTGAAGGCAGAAGGCCTTGACTGCGATATCGTCGGCGGTGGTGGCACGGGTTCCTACTACTTTGAGTCAAACTCCGGCGTTTACAATGAGTTGCAGTGCGGATCTTACGCCTTCATGGATGCGGACTACGGTCGTATCCTCGACAAGGACGGCAACCGGATTGACCGGGGTGAGTGGGAAAACGCTCTCTTCATCCTGACCAGCGTTATGAGCCATGCGAAGGCGGAGAAGGCCATTGTAGATGCGGGTCTGAAAGCCCAGTCCGTCGATAGCGGTTTGCCCGTCATCTATGGTCGTGACGATGTGGAGTACGTGAAGTGCTCAGACGAGCATGGCGTCGTCGCGGATCCGGATGGCGTTCTGAAGGTGAACGACAAGCTGAAGCTGGTTCCCGGTCACTGCGATCCGACCTGTAACGTGCATGATTGGTACGTGGGGGTTCGGAACGGCAAGGTTGAGACGATCTGGCCGATCTCGGCGCGCGGAAAGGCATACTGATGGCGGATGGCAGCACAGTGGTTCAGGGTCACAAGCTTACAATCGTTCCCGAAAGCGCGATCGCGGATCTGATCTCGGCCGAGGCGTCGTTTGATGCGGTCGAGGCGACGTTTGGCGCGATGGCACGGGGGGATGCGTACAACTTTCCGGTCATCCGCGAGGCGATCGGTCACGCGGATGCGCTTTACGGGTTCAAGTCCGGGTTTGATCGCGCGGGCCTTCACCTCGGGCTGAAATCCGGTGGGTACTGGCCTGGGAATGCGGAGAAGGGACTGACAAACCATCAATCGACCGTGTTTCTGTTTGATGCGGATACGGGACGTGCCCGGGCCATCGTTGGTGGTAACCTGCTGACTGCGCTTCGAACAGCGGCGGCCTCTGCCGTTGCGATCCGTCATCTTGCGCGGCCGGATTCCAAGGTTTTGGGCATGGTCGGTGCCGGGCATCAGTCGGCCTTCCAGATGCGTGCGGCGGCAGCGCAGCGCGACTTTGAAAAGGTCGTGGGCTGGAACCTCCATCCAGAGATGCTGTCGCGGCTTGAAGAGACGGCAGCGGACCTTGGGCTTCCGTTTGAGCGAGTCGAGTTGGATCAACTGGGCGCAGAGGCGGATGTGATCATCACGATTACCTCGTCCTTCGATCCGATCCTGCTGGACGCTCATATCCGGCCCGGGACGCATCTGGCCTGTATGGGCACCGATACGGTGGGCAAGCAGGAAGTTGAAGCGGCAATCCTTTCCAGAGCGACCGTGTTCACCGATGAGGTGGCGCAGTCGATCACGTTGGGTGAGGCGCAGCATGCTGTGAAGGCGGGGCTGATTTCCGAGGGTGACGTCAACCAGATCGGTGCCGTGATCAACGGGGATCACCCGGGCCGAACTTCGGCTGAGGAGATCACGCTCTTCGATGGGACGGGCGTCGGATTGCAGGATCTGGCCGTGGCGGCTGCGGCGGTGGAGATCGCCACCGAGCAGGGGATCGCGCTTCAGGTTGATTTCTGAACCAGTGTTCAGTTATTCGGCGGCAATCTGGTAAGGCTCTGAAAACCAGTGCTCTTCCAGGTTGTCGCCCGGCCCAATGCGATCAATGACTGCGAAGAGGCCAGGCGATTGCAGCGGGGTTAGAACCCCGTGCCATGTGCCACGGTGGAAACAGATCCCCTGATACGGATCGGTGAGAAATGCACGTGGCTGCCCGGGGCGTCCGGCTTCGTCGGGCGCCACGATAACAAGAAATGAACAAGCGTTCATTGGGATGAAAGCCTGTGAGCCATCAGGGTGACGTTCCACAAGGTCGAGCATGTAGGGCAGGCTTCGTGGTTCGGCATCGAAGATGCTGATCCCGGCGCGACCATTGGAATGATCCAGTCGGGCGAGATCGTGATGACGTCCGCAGAGCCCTTGGTTGATAATCTTATCGGGCGTCTCTCGACGCTCCAGAACATCGCCGAATGGTGCGAATTCTTTCGCAGTCAGGGGCTCCGTCGCGATCTTCACGGTAGCAGATCCTTGAGGCGAAATTCTGCGATCCGCTCGACCTGGCGACAGGCCTCGTCAAACTCTGTTTCACCGTCATTGTCGATCCGGCGACGGAATGCTGCGAGGATCCCAGGTTTGTCGTGGTCCCGTACGGCGATGATGAACGGAAAGCCGTGTTTTTCAGTGTAGGCCGCGTTCAACCGGGTGAACTCTTCGCGTTCAGCATCGGTTAGCGCGTCTAGACCGGCGCTTGCCTGCTCGGACGTGCTTTCGGCGGTAAGGCGTTTGGCCGCCGCGAGTTTGCCCGCGAGATCGGGGTGCGTGTTTAGAACATCCAGTCTACGATCCCTGGAGGCACTCCGGAAAATTCGACAGAGCGCGTTATGCAGCCCGGTGGCACGGTCATGGGCGGGGCTGAGCTCAAGGGCATAGGCGCCTGCCGCGATCCAGGGCGAGTGTTCAAAAATGCCGCCGAACTGCCCGATGAAGTCATCCTTCTCCATGGTCGAAGGGCGCTCAACGGTCGTGGGTGGATGTTGTTCGCGCCAGTGACTTGCGATCTCAAGGCGCGTGGGCATCCAGACATCGCCCCGCTCCTTCGCGTAGCTCATGAACCGGCGGAGTGCCATGACGCGGCCGGGGCGACCAATGAGGCGGCAATGCAGGCCCACCGACATCATTTTTGGCGCCCCCTGTTCCCCTTCGAGGATCAGGGCGTCGAGGCTGTCACGCAGGTATGCCTCAAACTGGTCGCCCGAGTTAAAACCCTGTGGCGTGGCAAACCTCATGTCGTTTGCATCGAGCGTGTAAGGGATAACAAGTTGGGGCGCTCCGGCAACATCGATCCAGTAGGGGAGATCGTCGGCGTAGCTGTCGGACAAGTAGTCGAACCCGCCCTCTTCGGCGGCCAGTTTGACGGTCTGCATCGAGGCTCTGCCAAGATAGAAGCCGCGAGGCCGGGTGCCTGTGACCTCCGTATGCAGCCGGATCGCTTCCTTTAACTGGGCGCGTTCGTCCTCTGGCGACATATCCTTGTATTCAATCCACTTGAGTCCGTGTGACGCGATTTCCCAATTTGATTCTCGCATCGCCGCCACCTGCTCGGGGCCGCGGGCAAGTGCGGTCGCGACTCCGTAGACCGTGGGGCGGATCTCGAACTCTTCGAAGAGCCGGTGCAAGCGCCAGAACCCCGCGCGCGCGCCGTACTCATAAATTGTCTCCATGTTCCAATGGCGTTGGCCCGGCCATGCGGCTGCGCCCACGATCTCGGACAAAAAAGCTTCAGATGCAGGGTCGCCGTGTAAGAGATTGTTTTCGCCCCCTTCTTCGTAGTTCACGACGAACTGTACCGCGGCCTTCGCGCCCTTTGGCCAGGCCGCATGCGGCGGGGTCGGACCGTATCCGATCATGTCGCGGGGATAACGCATCTTGTGAGCTCGCACTCCTGTTCTTGCACGGTCTGACTGATGGAGCAGCCACCGTCTTTGCCGAAAAACTTGAAAGAGCCTCGCGCGAAAACCCGTTCCCCTCAAGCGCTGTTCAGCGCATGAATGGAAAATCGGACAGGGAAGGATGTCATGGCCGGGTATTTGACGACCCATGTTTTGGATACGGCGCTGGGGCAACCTGCCAGCGGACTTGAGATACATCTCTTTCGGATCGAGGGAGATGCGCGTGAATTGGTCGCGAAGAAGATAACGAACGCCGATGGTCGTACAGATGGGCCGATCTTGCCTGAACACGCGTTTGCGGTCGGAACTTATGAGTTGGAGTTCTGGGTCGGCACCTACTTTGATGCGCTGGATATTTCATCGGGTACACCGCGGTTTCTCGACGTTGTTCCCATTCGCTTTGGGATGTCGGAGGAGGCGCATTATCACGTGCCGCTCCTGCTGTCGCCCTACGGTTATTCGACTTACCGAGGCAGCTGATCGGCGATGCGGGCTGACGCGAACTCCATGAAAAGGCGCGTCTTTGGGTCCTGAAGCCGGCGGTGCGCATAGAGAAACCCGAGTTTTGCAGGAAGGGGCGGCGTATCCTCCGCCACCGGGACGAGACGCCCGGCTGCAAGATGGTCAGAGACTTCGAACACGGGTTTCATGACGATGCCGTGTCCGGCGAGCGCCCAGTCCATCAGGACGTCTCCATCGTCCGATTCAAAGGGCCCGGTAATCGAAAAACGCTCAGGACCCTCAGGGGTCATGAGGGTCCACCGGTATTCCGGAGCGCCTGGGAAGCGAAGATTGAGGCAAGCGTGTTTGGCCTCGATGAGCTGTTGTCCGGTCTTTGGGTGTCCATGCGCTGCGATGTAGTCGGGCGCGGCAAAAAGGCCACGAGGGCAATCGGCGATCTTCTTGAGTTTAAGGGTCGAGTCCTCAGGCACACCCAGAAAAAGCGCAAGATCAATGCCTTCCGCGGTTAAGTCGATGCGGCGA
>CAWUIX010000058.1:0-8654 GCA_963922395.1 uncultured Rhodobacterales bacterium
CGGAGCGGGCGCTGTGGATCCGATATCGGATCATAGCCAGCGAATTGCTCGGCCTTGGGATCGACGCAAATTGCGCCCCGCTCGCCGACATCGCGTTCCCTGAAACTCATCCATTTCTGCGTAACCGGTGTTACGGAACCGCGCCGAAGGCGGTGACTGATCGATCCAGGGCGGTTGCAGAGGCACATCTGGCGGGTGGTGTGCTTCCCGTTTTGAAGCATATGCCAGGCCACGGTCGCGGGACGGTTGATAGCCATATTGGCCTCCCCTCGACCGATGCTGCGCAAGAGACATTGATGCACGAAGAATTTGCTGTTTTTTCGGAATTGGCAGATCTTCCGCTAGGGATGACGGCGCATATGGTCTTCACGGCTGTCGATGACGCCCCAGCCACGACCTCAAAGCCGATGATTGAACTGATGCGGCGCGATATGGGCTTTGATGGGTTGCTGATGACCGACGACCTCTCAATGGAAGCCTTGGGCGGGACAATGCGCGAGCGGACGATCCGTTCGCTCGAGGCGGGCTGTGACATCATTCTCCATTGCAACGGAAAGCTTGAAGAGATGATCGAGGTCGCCTCGGCAGCGGGCCCGATGTCGCCGCACGCGTTAGCACGGGGTGACGCAGCGCTGGCGCAAAGGCAGGCACCTGAACCGGTTGACATCCCAGGCCTTGAAGCAGAGCTTCGTGGCTTGATGAAGGATGCCTCATGACAGATGAAGCCGGATCAGCGGAAGCAACAATCGTCCACGTGGACGCCCGGCTTTCGGCCGAGGCCCTGATCGTTGATGTCGATGGGTTCGAAGGCCCCCTCGATCTTCTTTTGACGCTGTCGCGCACCCAAAAGGTCGATCTGAGGCGTATCTCAGTCCTAGCGTTGTCCGAGCAGTATCTTGAATTCGTCAAGCAGGCCAAAGCGCTACGCATCGAACTTGCCGCGGACTATTTGGTTATGGCGGCATGGCTTGCGTTCCTAAAATCTAGGCTGCTCCTTCCACCAGACCCGGCGGACGAGGGACCAAGTGGGGAGGAGCTGGCAGCTCATCTGGCTTTCCAACTTGAACGTCTACAAGCAATGCGAGATGTCGCAGCACGACTGATGGCCAGGGACCAGAAAGGTAAAGACTTCTTTGTCCGCGGCGTGCCGGAGGATGTGACACGTCTGCGGCGGATCACGTACACGGCGACGCTGCTAGACCTGATGCAAGGCTATGCCCGCATCCGTACAAAGGACGAGTTCCGCCCATACTCAATGGATCGCGATAACGTCCTGACCATGGAAGAGGCGCTGGAGAAGATGCGCCATCTCATTGGATTTGCCGGGGATTGGATGGACCTGTCCAGCTATCTCCCGGACGGATGGGGCTCTGATCCAAGGCGGCGGCGTTCTGCGACGGCTGCAACCTTTGCGGCTTCGCTTGAGCTTGTGAAGGCTGGAAAGGCCGAGATCCGTCAATCTGAGACGTTTGCGCCCATTCAGCTACGTGGCATTCGGGAATGAACGAAGACGCCGAGAGCCTGTTCGAGGCGCCCCCGTTGGCGGAGCAAGAGCGCATGGTCGAGGCGATCCTGTTTGCCTCTGCCGAGCCGGTGACGGTGGCGGAGCTTAATGCGCGCATGCCCCATGGAGCCGATGCAAATGAGGCGCTCACTCTCTTGAGAAAGCGCTACGAGGGTCGTGGCGTTCAGGTTGTGAGAGTTGGCGATGCTTGGGCCGTTCGGACCGCGTCTGACCTCGGATTTCTGATGCAGAAGGAGACGGTCGAGACTCGAAAACTTAGCCGAGCCGCGATCGAGACGCTCGCGATTGTCGCCTACCATCAGCCCGTCACGCGCGCGGAAATTGAAGAGATCCGTGGGGTCAGCGTAAGCCGCGGAACCATCGATCAACTACTAGAGCTCGAATGGATCCGATTGGGGCGGCGTCGCATGACGCCGGGCCGTCCTGTCACCTTCGTAGTGACGCAAGAGTTTCTTGATCATTTTGGGCTGGAATCTGCCCGAGATTTGCCGGGGCTCAAAGAGCTCCGGTCTGCCGGGTTGTTGGACAGTCGGCCGCCACCTGGTGACACAGAGGAAGATGTATCGGACGTAGAGCCGGACATGTTTGAGGCAGTAGACGAAGAGGACGAGCAGGACCAATGAACGCAGATAGGGCTATTCAGATGCTTCTCCGTATGGGGATGCAGCTTCTTTCTCGTCGTGCGATCGACGGAGCGAAGACGCCAAAAGAGAAGGCACGCGCAAAGAAGAACGTGAAAACGGCGCGCCAGGTACAGCGAGTCGCGCGCATGGCACGGCGTGTTGGCAGGATGTGATTTAGCGGATCAGCGCGGGGCGAACTGTTTTGCGAGCTTTAGGCCCTGGCCCTGATAATTCGACTTGATCTCGCGCCCATAGAGCGTCTCTGGTCGCGAGTCCATTCGCTCGTAAACAAGCCGACCCACCACTTGGCCGTGTTCAAGGACAAAGGGCGCTTCGTGACACCGCACTTCCAAGACACCTCTCGATCCGGACCCGCCCGCGTCGGCCCATCCAAACCCGGGATCGAAGAAGCCAGCGTAATGCACGCGAAACTCGCCGACCATTGCCATGTACGGCGCCATTTCGGCGGCGAAGTCTGGTGGAATGGTCACGGCCTCGCGACTGACGAGGATGTAAAATGCCCCAGGATCAAGGATGATACGCCCATCGGTGCTTCGGACATCCTCCCAAAACTCGCCTGGGGAATATGCCCCAATCCGATCGAGGTCGATCACGCCAGTATGTGGCTTGGCGCGATAACCGACGAGGTCCCCTTCGCGGGGCATCAGATCGACAGAGAAGCCAAGGCCGTCTGAAATAACCGGTTCCACGTCGACCAGTGGAGAGACGGCGTGAAGCGCCCGCAATTCGTCATCCGAAAGGATAGAATTATCGCGTCCAAACCGGATCTGGTTCAATCGCATGCCTGGACGCACAAGCACAGAAAACGACCTCGGACAGATCTCTGCGTATAGCGGCCCAGTATAGCCGTTCGGAATACGATCGAACTCTGTGCCGCCATCGGTGATTGCACGGGTCAAAAGATCCAGGCGGCCAGTCGAAGACTTCGCATTCGCTACAGCGCCGACACTGTCGGGTAAATCCAGACTTTCCATCAAAGGTACGACGTAGACGCACCCTTTTTCCAACACGGCCCCGTTGGACAGGTCCACCTCATGCATCTTGAACGCTTCTATGCGATCCGCAACCAAGGCACCTTCGCCCGCAAGAAAACTAGCCCGAACTCGGTACGCGACCTTGCCCAGACGCAGGTCGATTGAGGCCGGCTGAATTTGACCCTCGGCAAGCGGCAGATCCGATGAGATCTGACCCGCGCCATACATCTCTGCCAGAGTTTGGGACGGCAACACGCCGGTCATCGCCTCTCCTTGCGAGAAGGTCCGCAGTCCTGGTGGAGGAGCGGACGCGTGTATGTTGGTCGGGCTAGCAGGACTTGAACCTGCGACCTTCCGTCCCCCAGACGGACGCGCTACCAGGCTGCGCCATAGCCCGACGTGGCGCTCTTCTTACCGGATTTCGCAGGACGGGCAAGGGGCGGATTCAAGATCCTGTTTTTCCGCGCACGGCCCGTAGACGAGACACCGCCGTTTCGATCGAAGTCGGGTCTCCGACTGGCAGGGTGCGCTCGCGCGCAATGAGACGCGCAATCAGCCCCGGTCCGGTGACATGCTCTGGTGAGTCGTCCTCTGCATCGCTGTCCGGGACACCTGGGGTGGCCGGGATCGCCGCCGGTTCCGGATCCGGTTGGACTGCGGCCTCATGCGGCTCAGGTGCCGATGCTTCCGCGCGTTCGATTTCTTCGATCAGATCCATCTGCTGTGCGTCGCTTTGTTCGGCGACGGCTGGTTCTGCATCTGCGCGACGGACGGAGCCGAAAGTGGGAACACCATCCCTGGCGGGCTTTGGTGGAGTGGTCGGCTCTTCTGGGGTCGGTATAGCGGATGAGATCGGCACAACTTCTGCCGCTTCCATAGGCTCCGCAACGGCATCAACCGTTATAGGAGCGTCCCTCTCTGCTTCGGAATCGAGTGGCCGGGAAAACCCAGAGACATGTTTGACCCCTTCTTCGCGCAGGAGCTTCTGCACGCCGCGGATCGTCATGCCCTGATCATGCAAGAGCGTTTTGATGCCGCCGATGACGCGCATATCCGAAGGGCGATAGTACCGTCGCCCGCCAGCGCGCTTCACCGGCTTTACTTGCGCAAACCGGCTCTCCCAAAAGCGAAGCACGTGTGTCGGCACATCAAGCCAGTCCGCAACTTCCGAAATCGTGCGGAAGGCTTCAGGAGATTTTTTCATTACTTTACTTGCGATTACCGGCCGCAACGCGATCTTTCATAAGATGCGATGGCCGGAAGGTCAGCACCCTACGCGGGTGAATTGGGACCTCTTCACCCGTCTTCGGGTTCCGTCCGATCCTTGCGGCCTTCTCGCGAACGCTGAACGTGCCGAAGGATGAAATCTTGACGGACTCACCCTGAACAAGAGCGTCTGACATATGCGCCAGGACGCTCTCAACCAATTGGGCGGATTCGTTGCGGCTGAGGCCAACTTCCCGAAACACGGCTTCACTTAAATCCATGCGGGTCAAAGTCTTTTCGCTCATGCCGGTCCCCTTATCCGTGTCCCTTCGCGTCGTGAAGGCGAGCATGGGGCACGGCCAATGTCGTGTCAATATCAACGGCTTGGCAGGCAGCCTTCACGAGAGGTTACCAGCGAAGAACCACCGATCCCCAAGCAAGGCCACCACCAATGGCTTCGGTCACGATAAGATCGCCTGATTTGATCTGTCCGCGCTCGGCGCCAACTGAGAGTGCAAGTGGAATAGACGCGGCTGAGGTATTCCCATGGTCCTGTACCGTCACCACGACTCTCTCCATCGGTACACCCATCTTTTGGGCCGTCGCTTTGATGATCCGAAGGTTCGCCTGGTGTGGGACGATCCAGTCCACATCGTTTCCGCTTAGCCCAACCTTTTCGAGTGCAGTGTGCGCAGTGTTGGCCAGTTTCTCTACCGCGTGCCGGAAGACTTCTTTGCCCTCCATGCGAAGGTACCCGGTGCTCTGCGTTGAGACCCCGCCATCCACGTACAAAATGTCTCGATGCCGACCGTCAGAATTGAGGTCGACTGACAAGATGCCTGGATCAGACGTTGTTCCGTCTCCCTCCGCAGCCTCGAGAATGACTGCGCCCGCGCCGTCACCGAACAGGACGCAGGTTGACCGATCGGACCAATCGAGAATTCGACTGAATGTCTCAGCGCCAATCACGATCACTCGATCTGCCTGGCCGGAGACGATCAACGCGTTCGCGTTGGCCAGTGCATAGACGAAGCCCGCGCAGACCGCCTGTACATCGAATGCGTAGCCTCCGGTCATGCCAAGGGCGCTTTGCACCATTGTTGCGGCCGACGGAAAGGTCAGGTCGGCGGTCGAGGTTGCCACGATGAGTGCGTCAATGTCGCTTGGAGCCAGGCCGGCACGCGCCAAGGCAGCCGAAGCCGCCTGTGTTGCCATCTGCGATGTCGTTTCACCATCTGCCGCAAAATGGCGGCGTTCGATCCCAGACCGGGACTTGATCCATTCATCGCTGGTATCGACGAGCGCTTCAAATTCGGAGTTCGGCACGACGCGCTCGGGCAGGTAGTGTCCAACGCCGCGGACGATTGCTCGCCTTGTCATCCCTGTTGCCTGCTTCTTTCCTCGTCCGGTTCGTCATCTAAGCGCGGGGCAGGGGCCGATGCAACCCGAGCGGCGAGCCTTTCGGCGAAACCCGACTGCGCCAGCTTGAATGCGAGTTTAATGGCGGCAGACACGCCCGTCGCATCCGCGCTTCCGTGGGACTTCACAACCGTGCCGTTCAGCCCAAGAAAGACGCCACCATTCACACGTCTCGGATCGATCCTTTTTGTCAGACGGCGCAACGAAGTCAGAGCGAGAAGTGCCGCAATCCGCGAAAGTGGGGTTGCCTGAAACGCCTCCTTGAGGAAGTCGCGAATAAGCGTCGCTGTCCCTTCACCAGTCTTGAGCGCCACGTTGCCCGTGAAGCCGTCTGTTACGATCACGTCGACCCGGTCGGAAGGGATGTCGCCGCCCTCGACAAAACCGACAAACTCAAACTCTGCAGCTGGTGCCGCGTCTGCTATGAGGTCGTGGGCGAGCTTGAGCTCTGATCGCCCTTTGAACTCCTCGGTTCCCACATTCAGGATGCCGACACGTGGGCGCGCAATGCCCAAACCGTTTCGCGCATAGGACATCCCCATCAGTGCAAACCGGAGAAGATCATGCTCATCAGCCCGTATGTCGGCGCCAACATCGAGCATGACATTGAAGCCATGCGGATTCCGAGAGGGCCACAAACAGGCGATGGCCGGTCGATCGACGCCTGGAAGTTTGCGAAGCCGCATGATCGACAGGATCATAAGGGCACCGGTGTTTCCGCAAGACACGCAAACGTCCGCTTCGCCATTGCGAACGGCCTCTACCGCCGACCACATTGAGGTGTTTTGTCCGTGTCGCAGCACGTGACTCGGCTTATCGTCCATTCGGACGATGCCTGTTGTATGTCTCACCTCACAGCGATCGAGGAGTTTGCGGCGCTGAAGTTGGTGTTCAAGCTCTGGGCCGTCGCCATGCACGATGAAGCCGATGTCCGGGTTCTTGTGTGCAGACTTTGCGATGCCAGCCACGACGGCCGCGAGACCTTTGTCTCCACCCATCGCATCAATAGAGATTCGGGTAAGACCGTCGGGAAGCTGTCCTGTGTCCGGCGTATCGCCCATAGGTCAGATCCCGCGCGGCATGCCGCGCTTATGCCGCGTCTTCGTCGTCCAGATCGATCTCGTCGGCCTGCGCAACAACCTCACGATCATCGTAGTAGCCGCAGGCACCGCACACATGGTGTGGGCGCTTCAACTCACCGCAGTTAGGGCATTCCGCCGGATTCGCCGCCACCAGGGAATCATGGGCGCGACGCATGTTCCGGCGCGAGCGGGTGACTTTATTCTGAGGGACAGCCATGTCTCAACCTCGGTCTCTTGTCTGGGCGGCACAGGCGTCGGCCAACCCTAAGTTTCATCTGCTAACGGGCCTCTTACGCCCTGGCGGGCCCAGTGTCCAATCATCCGGCTTGGGCGAGGCGCGGAACATACTGCGATTCCGTAAAACCGCAAGACTTTTTGTTGCCTAAACGGTCTATGCTATTCGTCCTTGGAAAGCTCGTCTCGAAGATCCTTGAGGCCAGCGAACGGTCGGGCGTCTTCGTCCGTCATTGGTGTCAGTCCAGGCTCCGTGAATTGAGCATCATCCATGCTGGCATCTGTCGCCCTTGGATAGGGGGGGACTGCAAGCGCCAAAGCCTCTGACATCACAGCAAACAATGAGAGTTCTTCAGGAAGCGGATCTATCGTCTCGTCCTCGGGCATTTCGACTTCGGCGAGATCGGTTTCTGGCAAGTCTTTCACATAAAGACGCGATAGGCCTTCGTCGATGCGCGTCGTGACCGGCGTGAGCGAAACGACACAGGACTGTACAACGGTCGCGCCAATCTCGGCCGTCAGCCGCCAGTCGTCCCGCCCCTCGGGCCGCACCTCTCCGACAAAGCGAAGTTTAGGCAGGGCAACGAGATCTAGCTCCGCCCGCAATGTCTCGCGCGCCTGTGAGTTCGGCCGCAGATCAAAGGCGACCGGCTCACGACCCGATAGACGAGCGAGACGCAACACCGCATTTTCATCAGTCATGGTAATGCGTTCCATTCTTGAACCGCCGTTCCGCAATGGTGTAAGCGCATAGACGGCTCTGTACGTGTGATGCAAGGGAACAGGATGGGTCGAGGACCACAGACGCTGCGGCTGATTGGCCTTGGAATGGCGCTTGGCATTCTTGCGTCCTGTTCGGCAACGTTCAGAAATCACGGCTATATTCCGAACGACGAGGACTTGCAGAACGTGGTTGTCGGGGTCGACACCCGGGATACGGTTGCAAGCTCTGTCGGCAGGCCCGGCGTTTCCGGCATCCTGGACGATAGCGGCTGGTATTATGTGCGATCACGCTATCGCAACTTTGCCTGGCGGGCACCGGAAGAGATCGACAGACAGGTTCTGGCGATCAGTTTTGATCCCGAAGGCGTCGTGACAAATATTGAGACGTTCGGTCTGGAGCGCGGCCAAGTCGTTCGCCTCAATCGCCGGGTCACCACACCGAACACACAAGGCATTGGGTTCTTGCGTCAAGCCTTCGGTAACCTGGGGCGTCTGAACGCTGGGGATCTCTTCGACGGCAACTGATGAGGACGTTCGCGTCGCTCAGTCCTTTGACGGGGAGTTGAACTGGCCCAAAGCTCAATCGTCTTCGGGTTCGTAGTTTAGAGCGACGCCATTGATGCAATAGCGCAGCCCGGTTGGGGCCGGGCCGTCTGGGAAAACGTGCCCCAGATGTGCTTCGCAACGATTGCAGTGCACCTCCGTCCGGCGCATAAGCAGGCTCCGATCCTCTTGCTCACCCACCATCTCTACATCGATGGGCTTATAGAAGGACGGCCAACCGGTGCCGCTGTCAAACTTGTGGTTCTGGTCAAAAAGAGGCGCAACGCAGCACACGCAACGATAC
>CAWUIX010000059.1:0-8631 GCA_963922395.1 uncultured Rhodobacterales bacterium
ATACAGCTCGAAGTCGCAGCCATTGAGCGCGGTCACCCTGCCGAATCGTTTCACCAGACCGCTTGCTTTGAGAATCGGCTCCATCAGGCGGCCACCTTTCTGATCCACTGGTCCGTTGTCACGGCGGCGATGATCAGCACGCCTATCAGTAGGAACGTCCATTGCGCGTCGGCTCCGGCCATGCGCAGACCCATCTCAAAAACGCCGACGATGAGAGCTCCGAGGAACATTCCAATGATCGAGCCACGGCCCCCAAAGAGCGAAATGCCCCCTATCACCACGGCTGTGATAGATTGGATGTTGCCCTGCACCCCGGTTGAAGCCCCGGGCGAGATAGCGCCGAACCGTCCGATTGCGACCCAGGCGGCGATACCGCAGAGCAGGCCTGCCAGTGTGTAGACTTGAATCAGCGTGCGTTCGGTGTTGACCCCAGCCAACTCTGCTGCCTCCTTATCGTCTCCCACTGCATAGACGTGTCGACCCCAGGCTGTACTGCTTAAGATGTAGGCCATGACAATGACGAGGACGAGGAAGGCGATCACCCCATAGGTCACCCTCGCGTCACCGATCCTGAAGATTGTACCCCAAAATTGAAGGGCGGACGCCTGTTCGGCGATATCTTGGCTGCGGATTGTCTCGTTCCGCGAGTAGATGAAGTTTGCGGCGAGGATGATCTGCCACGTTCCCAAGGTTACAATAAAAGGTGGGAGCTTTAACCGCGCCACCATCCAGCCGTTGCAGAATCCCATGAGCCCTGCGGCGGCAATGCCGATCATGATCGTTAGCTCTGCGGGTATCCCGTAACGGAAGCTGAATTGACCCATGATCACGGTGGTAAATACAAGGATCGCCCCCACGGACAGGTCAATGCCTGCAGTGATGATCACGATAGCCTGTGCGACCCCAAGGATTCCGACAATGCCGACCTGCTGGAGGATGACGGAGAGCGTGTTGACGCGATAGAAGTTTGGGTTGATCAGCCCGAAGACGATCACCGCCACGATCATGACGACAAACGGCACCAGGAACGGGTACTTATGTAGGATGTCGTGAAGGATCCCTACGAAACCCTTGGAGTGGTCATCGAATTCGGCGACCTGCTCCTGGGTCTTGTCCTTGACCGCGGCTTCGAAGTTTTCGTTGTCGGATGCCATGGTCCCCCCCTGGCGTAGTCTGCCCCGCTTAGAAAAGGGCGGGCCGAAACCCGCCCCATTCAATACAATCCTATATTGGTCTCACGAGACCTTAGGCATCAACCCCAGCAGAGCTCGAGGCCTTCAGCGACGCTGATCGAGGGCACGCCATCGACGGGTTTGTCGGTGATCAGCGCCACGCCGGTGTCGAAGAAGTTCTTCCCTTCGGTCGGCTCAGGCTTTTCGCCGGTTTCCGCAAAGGTCTTAATCGCCTCTACGCCCAGCTTGGCCATCAACAGTGGATATTGTTGCGACGTCGCATCGATGATGCCGGCCTCTACATCCTTGACGCCTGGGCAGCCACCATCGACGCCCGTGATGATCACGTCATCGGGGTCCATGCCAACGGCTTTCATAGCTTCCCATGCACCGGAAGCCGCAGGTTCGTTGATCGAATAGACCACGTTGATGTCGGGGTTGATCGCAAGGAGATTTTCCATTGCCTTGCGGCCGCCTTCGGGGTTGCCCTCTGTGACGTCGTTGCCAACGATCCGCGGATCATCCTCGTCGCCCCAGCGGTTCGGATCGCCAAGCTCAATGCCAAATCCTGCCATGAAGCCCTGGTTGCGCAGTACACCCACGGTCGGCTGAGCCGGGTTGATGTTGAGGCCAGCAATTTTGGCGTCGGCCGCGGCGTCACCCATCGTTGCAAGCGCCCATGCACCCGCAAGACGGCCGGCCTCGAAGTTGTCGGTCGCAAAGGTCATGTCAGCGGCGTCGATCGGGTCGAACGGAGTGTCGAGTGCGATCACCAGAACGCCGGCTTCGCGGGCGCTTGTCACAACAGAGACCAGGGCATCCGGAATCGAAGGTGTAATCAGGATCCCGCTCGCCCCATTGGCGACGCAAGTTTCGACCGCAGCAATTTGACTTTCGAAATCAGTGTCGAACTTACCCGAGAAATTCGACAAGGTGACACCCTGTTCTTCTGCGGCTGCCTCGGCACCTTCCCGCATCTTAACGAAGAACGGGTTCGTTTCGGTTTTCGTGATCAGACAGGCGCTGACACCATGACTGCCGGCGTAGGCGCTTCCAGCCATCGCGACGGTTGCAATAGCCGTCGCACCCAGAAAACTTTGCAGTTTCAAGTTTCTTCCTCCCATAGATATTCCAGCCATCTTGGACTGGAGCAGAACGAACGGTCAGAGCCGTCGCCAATTCCAACGATCACAAAATTCGCAAAGCCTGTCAATAAATAAATAAAAGTGATTTATAAATTGACAGATCACGGCACCGACGGCATTGTTCGGCTAGGGAGAACTCAGTGTCACGAGACGAAACGGCCATTCGCGACCCGCGTGGCGGTGGTAATCAATCCGGGTTGCGGGATCGGAACGCGCGCCTTGTCCTGTCGTTTATAAGGCGGCATGGGAAAATGCCTAGCGCCGAAATCGCCCGCCGGTCCGGTTTGTCGGCTCAGACCGTCTCAAACATCATCCGCGCACTTGAAGCAGACAACCTGCTGAGCCGAGGTGAGGCCGTGAAGGGAAAGGTGGGGAAGCCCTCGGTTCCGATGGAGCTGAACCCGATGGGAGTCTTTTCCCTAGGGTTGAACATCGGGCGCCGCTCTGCCGAACTGACGCTGATCGACTTCCGAGGAGATCAACTTGGTGAGCGATCCACGTCTTACGCCTATCCTGTAAGCGAAGATGTGCTGCGTTTCTTCAAAGAGTCGTTCGACGCCTTGATGCAGGAACACCCCATGGCCCCGGATTTACTTGCGGGGGTCGGAATCTCACAGCCGAACCGAATTTGGGAGTGGCTCGAAGCCGTGGATGCACCAGCGACCGCGATGGATAAGTGGAAGTCCTTCGACATTGGCGACGCGATTGCGGAGGTCACAGGTCTTGAGACCTTTTCCGAAAACGATGCGACATCGGCGTGCATCTCTGAGCTGCTTCTCGGGCGCGGGAGCGAGTTTACGGATTTCGCCTACGTCTTTATCGGCGCTTTTGTTGGCGGTGGTTTGGTTCTCAATGGGAACATTATTTCTGGCCGCTCGAAGAACGGTGCAGCTCTTGGCCCCATGCCGGTTCCTGATGGTGAGGGAGGTACGACCCAGCTTTTGAACGTGATCTCGCTTTACTCGTTGGAAACGGATCTCCGTCGTGCCGGGCGCGATCCACTTGAGATACGCGGACTGGACGACGATTGGCAGATGATCGAAGAGGCATTGGAGCCTTGGATCGAACGAACCGCACATTACCTCGCGATTTCCTGTGCGTCGATCGCGTCCGTCGTCGACATTGAGGCCATCATGATCGACGGCGCTATGCCGGAGGACGTTCGGCGCAGATTGACTGACGCGGTCAGATCGAAATTTCAGAACCTGGATCTTACCGGTCTTGAAGCCTTCGCCATCGAGCAAGGCTTGGTTGGCAGGCGGGCACGATCCATTGGGGCGGCTTTGCTGCCGATCCATTCAAGGTATTTTCTGGCGGCGTAGAGGGGATCTGGCGCGACTGCAGGTCAACGTGGTCTGCGTGTTTTGCTGGCTTGCGGAAATTGGTTGAACGAATCGCCGCGCTTCACTATCGCGCGTGCTAGACATGGCTATGCCGGGAGAAGGTGGCTCAGCCACCGCCGAAGGAGCAACCGCCCCGGAAACTCTCAGGTCCAAGGACCGGTATGGCTGAAACACTCCGGAAAGCGATCCGCAAGGGTCCACCGTAGGAGAAAGCCCGGCATCGGGTGAAGCTCTCAGGTTCCACGCACGGAGGGGGCAGGCGGCAAGCGCCGCACATGCGTGGAGACATGATATGTCGAAAGTTGCTGTTGTTGGTGCCGGTGTAACCGGTCTTACCACCGCATATGAATTGCTTGATCGTGGGTTCGAAGTGACGGTTTTCGATCGGAACCGCTATGCCGCCATGGAAACGAGCTTCGCCAACGGGGGACAGCTTTCGGCGTCCAACTCCGAAGTCTGGACCCAGTGGAGCACGGTTCTGAAGGGGCTGAAGTGGATGCTTCAGGCCGATGCTCCGCTTCTCGTGAACCCGGCTCCGACGCTCCTCAAGATGCGGTGGATGGCGGAGTTTCTGTCGAACATTCCGAACTATAAAGCAAACACGATTGAGACCGTTCGGCTTGCGATTGCCGCGCGGGCGGTTCTGTTTGAGATGGCCGAGCGCGAGGGGATCGACTTCGATCTGGAGCGGCGCGGGATCCTGCATTTCTACGACCGCCAGAAGGACCTGGCGCATGCCCGTCGCGTGAACCTGCTTTTGAAGGAGGGGGGCCTGGATCGCCGAGAAGTGTCTGTCGACGAGGTTCGGGAGATTGAGCCGGCGCTTCAGGGTGATCTTATTGGCGGTTTTCTGACGGAGTCTGACAGCTCTGGCGACATCCATAAGTTCACAATGGGTCTAGCGCGCGCCTGTGCGAGACGCGGGGCGATCCTTCGGTTTGGGACGAAGGTAGACCGGTTGGCCAATGTTGAAGGCGGCGTTCGCATTTGGGAAGCGGGGGTGACCCAGGACTTTGATGCGGTTGTCGTGAGTGCCGGGATCCACAGCCGGGAGTTTGCACGACAGCTTGGCGATCGAGTGAATGTCTATCCGGTCAAGGGGTATTCGGTGACCGTCGCGCTGGAAGACGAAGAGAGCCGTGCTGCAGCCCCCTGGATCAGCCTTTTGGATGATCGCGCGAAGATCGTGGCGAGCCGGCTTGGGGCGGATCGTTTCCGGATTGCCGGGACGGCCGAGTTCAACGGCGCCAACAAAGACATCCGGGCCGACCGGATCCAGCCGCTTACGGATTGGTGCGAACGTCATTTCCCGGGCGTGTCGACCGAGAACGTGACGCCCTGGGCGGGCTTGCGGCCGATGATGCCCTCAATGCTGCCCCGTGTCGGTCGCGGAAAGGCCGATGGCGTCTTTTACAACACCGGTCATGGTCACCTGGGTTGGACATTGTCCGCTGCCACAGCTCGGCTTGTCGCCGAAAGTGTTGCGACGTCGATCGGTAAGCCCATGGTGAGGCCGTCATGGCGGCAAGCGGCCTAAGGGTTACGATGGTTTCGGTTGCAAAGGGTTAGCACGGGCGAACAAGAGCGGAATCGCGCCAGGGTTTATTGGTCTGGATCGCGGACTTTAGGTCCCACTATGGCTGCGACGGCCGAGAATGTTTAGGCCCGCGAAGATAAGTGCTGCGACGCAGACGATAGACGGGCCGGCGGGTGTATCGAGCAGATAGGCGCCCTGGAGGCCGGCAGAGGCAGAAATCGCACCGATCCCTGCGGCGACCAGAGCCATGGCTTCGGGGGTGTGTGCAACGCGCCGTGCCGATGCGGCGGGGATAATCAGCATTGCGGCGATCAGCAGGACGCCGACGACCTTGATGGCCACGGCGACGGTGATGGCCAGAGATAGGGTCAGGACCAATTGTTCGTGCTTGGGGTCGATCCCGCTGGAGTAGGCAAGTTCTTCATTGAGGGTCGCGGTCAGGAGGCCCGACCAGCGCCAGGCAATGAGTGCCACCACCAGCGCCGCTCCCCCCCAGATCACCAGAAGATCGCTTCGCGATACGGCGAGAATATCGCCGAATAGATAAGCCATGAGATCCAGGCGAATGCCGGACAGGAACGACACGGCGACGAGCCCAAAGGCAAGAGCCGAGTGGGCGAGGACACCGAGGAGAGTGTCCATTGCGTATCCGCGTCCGGCCAGGAGCGTCACGGTCAATGCCATCAGCAAGGCAATCGCCATCGCTCCGGGGAAGATCGACATCTCCAATGCCAGGGACAAAGCGACACCCAAGATTGCGGCGTGCGCGGTCGCATCGCCGAAATAGGCCATGCGGCGCCAGACGACGAAGCAGCCAAGCGGTGCCGCTGCCACGGCCACGCCGATGCCGGCCAGGGTCGCCCGTGTCATAAAGTCATCAAGCACTATTCGGCGGCCTCGTGGCTAACAGGATGGTCGTGATCATGGTCATGATCATGGTCGTGCCGGTAAAGGGCCAGCGCACCGCCTGTGCCCGTGCCAAAGAGGGCCCGGTACTCTGGAGCCGAGGCAACCACAGCGGGCGTCCCTTCGCAGCAGACATGACCGTTCAGGCAGATCACCCGGTCGGAGGCGCTCATCACGACGTGGAGTTCGTGGCTGATCATCAGAACCGCGCAGCCCGTGTTTTGCCGCACGTCTTCGATCTGCCGGTAGAACGACGCAGATCCGAGTTGGTCGAGGCCCTGTGTCGCCTCATCCAAGAGGAGAAGCTGTGGCTGGCTGATCAGGGCGCGCGCAAGCAAGACGCGTTGAAACTGTCCACCTGAGAGTTCAGCCATCTGATGTTTAAGAAGATCGGGGACGCCGGCGGCATCGAGCGCTTCGACGCATTCAGAATGGCTATGCCGGTTTGTCAGGCGCATGAAACGCGCCACGGTGATCGGCAGCGTCGGGTCAATGTGGAGGCGTTGTGGGACATAGCCGATCCGGAGTTTCGGCTTGAGGGTCACGCGACCAGCGGCCGGCTTGGTCGAGCCGATGATGGCCTTGAGAAGGCTTGTCTTGCCGGAGCCGTTGGGGCCGACAATCGTAACGATCTCACCGGGATCGACAAAAAGGCTCACGTTTCTGAGGACGGTATTCGCGCCGTAGGACACGTCAAGACTGTCGACGGTGAGAAGGCTCATGCCTCTGCCTTCTCTGCGCAGGTTGGGCAGATGCCTTCGGCTTCCACCAGCGTTTGTTCAATTTGGAAGCCCACGGCATTTGCGGCGTCACCTAAGGCCTCCTTTGCGGGGCCAGAATTCGCTTCGGCCACAGTGTCGCAGAGTCTGCAAATCATAAAGGCGGGCGAATGACTTTCGCTTGGATGCGTGCAGGCGACAAAGGCGTTGAGACGCTCGATCCGATGGACGAAGCCGTGCTCGACAAGGAAATCCAGGGCGCGGTAGGCGACGGGAGGCTGTGAGCCGAACCCGGCCTCGCGCAGCCGGTCGAGGATGCCGTACGCTCCCATGGCACGGTGTTCTTCCAATAGAAGCTCAAGCACCTTCCGGCGTACCGGCGTTAAGCGCAGCCCTGCCTCGTCACAGCGTGTTTCGACGGCTTCAATGGCCTCTTCGACGCACAGATCGTGATCATGTTCGTCAAATTCAGATTTCTTCGCCGTTTCAGACGGTTCTGGCGGTGCGTTGCTTGTCATGGTTTTCCGTTTCGGGTATCGCCAGCGAAACGTTATAAAATCACGTAGAGGTTTGAATGTCCAGATTGCTCGTCCCCCTCTCAGTCACGGCCACATTGCTTGGCAGCGCGGCCGTTGCAGATGTGCCGAACGTCGCTGTCGATATTGCGCCCGTTCATTCGTTGGTTGCACGTGTGATGGATGGTGTTGGCTCCCCTGATCTGATTGTTCAGCTGGGGGCGTCGCCGCACGGGTACAGCCTTCGACCCTCGGAGGCGCAAGCCTTGCAAGACGCGGATCTGGTGTTCTGGCTGGGTGAGGATTTGACGCCTTGGATGGAAGACGCCATAGAGACGTTGGCGGGCGATGCCGCTGTGACGACGCTCTTGGAAGCGGACGGTACCATGTTGCTCGATTTCCGGGAGGGGGCGCTCTTTGAGGCCCATGATCATGAGGATCATGACGACCACGGTCATGAAGAGCATGCTGAGAAAGATCACGAAGAGCATGACCACCACGACCATGCTGAGGCGGAGGAAGCGGGCCCCGATGAGCAGGACAACGAGGATGACGAGCACGCAGAGCACGAGGCCCATGACCATGATCATGATGAGCATGCTGAGGCGAAAGAGGCCGGGCATGACGACCACGATCATGACGCGCATGCAGAACACGATGACCACGGCCATGACGATCACGCGGGCCACGATCACGGCGAACATGACCCGCATGCCTGGCTCTCGCCTCAGAATGCCAAAACCTGGCTTAATCTAATCGCTGCACAGCTTTCGGCAGCGGATCCGGACAACGCCGGTGCGTATTTTGCGAATGCTGCTGCCGCTCGTGAGGAGATGGACGCCCTGTCAGCGGAGATTAGCACGGCGCTTGAACCCGTTCGGGGTGGCAGCTTCATCGTGTTCCACGATGCCTATCAATATTTCGAAACCGATTTCGATTTCCCAGCGTCCGGCGCGATTTCCCTTGGGGATGCAAGCGACCCGAGTCCCGCGCGGATTGCTGAGATCCAAGACCGTATCGCGGATGAAGGTATCGATTGCGTCCTCGCAGAACCGCAGTTCAATCCCGATATTGTTGCGGTGGTTCTGGATGGGACTGACGCCAGCACAGGTGTGATTGATCCGCTTGGCTCGGCCCTTGAGGTCGGGCCTTCGCTCTACCCGCAGATGTTGCGAAACATGGCGGCGACGCTTGCGGAGTGCCTCTGATTTAGAGTCTGACCGGCTCGGTGCGCAGGAATGCTGGGCCGCTTATCCGTTTTCGACGGGCGGAAACCATGTCAGGGACGACTGGT
>CAWUIX010000060.1:0-8556 GCA_963922395.1 uncultured Rhodobacterales bacterium
GCCGCTGCTACCGCGCAGACGCTTCAGCAGTGCTAGCGGCCCGCGAACGGGTTTTCGATCACGGCGACAGCCACCGCTTTGCGGGTGGGCGGATTGATCGGCTGGTCCATTTCGAGATGGGTTTCTTCAACCCAGACGGCAATTTTCCGGATCTTTGCGCTCATCTGTGGCTGTCCTCCCTTTTGGTGTTTGTTGTTTGGGCAATCGGCGGTGCTCTTGCCCGAGCACCGCGTGCCGCCCTTGTAGCGTCAGCATCGCTGCTTCGACCAACCCAGCAGCTTTCATGCGCGCCGCTCGGCGCAGGCCCGCATCGAGGGCCTCGTCAATTTCGGCTTCGTTTAGGTTACCGACGCCTGTGACAACGTCTTGGGCGCCCAGATCGCTGTCTGGATCGAGCGTGATCGCGGGCGCGCGGGTGATGGCCGGATGGTCCGGCAGGTTTACGGCGTTTGCGATGAGCGTCGCGGCGACGTCGGCGGCAGCGGCGGTTTGGGCGAGGATAGTGACGCTGTCGGCAATGCCAAGAGACAAGCTTCGGCCACCGATGCCGGAGGTTGCGATCCCGCGGACTGGATCGGAGTGGGTGATGCGGACGCGACCGAGATCTGACCCATTAAAGCCCGCGATCGCGGCGACTGTCGCTTCGCCGGGGGCCAGGTGGAACGCGATATCGCCGCCGTTGTTCACGTAGGCGCGGCCCAGGTGCGGAGCGGTCGTCATCGCCGACAGAACCTCATCGGCAACCGAACCGGCGACAGCGGCCATGGGGGTGACGAAGACTGGCAGATGCAGAGTCGCGGCGGCGTGCATTCGTTGGGCGACGGTACCGGCAGGTTTTGCACTGGGGAGTGGGGTTCGAAGGTGCGGGAGCTCTGACACAAGCTCTTCGAGGACTGTTTGAAACCGCGCTTCCGCCGCTTTGAAGGCTGGCTCGCGACCGGCGCCTGTCGCGCCTATGACAAGGTCAATCGGACCGTGCTGAAGGTGCAGGCGATCGCCGGGCAGGCGGGCCGAGCGAGCGCCAGTCATCCCTTCACCCGCCGGATGTCGGGTGTGATGACGTCTTCCGCGCGGCGCACCTTGTCCATGTGACCGCCAAGTGCGGCGTAATCTTCGCGACGCATGGTGAATTCGATTGGGGCGACGAGGGCCGGGGTCGGGACGTAGCCGAAGGCGTTGGTCGGCATCTGGGTGACGTCTGCCATCACGGTAATGCCACCGCCCGGCCAGACATAGGCCGGGGCGCCGCCGCAGGTCACGCGAGTGAGCATCGCTTTGACGGATTTCGTCAGGCCCACCGGATTCTCGGTTACGCCGGCGCGCAGACTGCCGCCTGCGCCGCCCATGAAGAGGACCGAGCAGAGGGAGGGTTCGCAGTTCTCGGCGATCCGTTCTGTGCTGGCCTTCAGGGTTGGGGTGATCTCTGCCGGGACCGGGGTCAGGGTCTCGTCGAGCTCGTAGTAGGCCCACTGTTCACCGGTGGTGGAGACCATGAGGAGCTTCAGGCCGGGCCAGGCGGTTTTGGGGTCGGCGGGTTTCAGGATCGAGAGCGGGTCGGTGACATTTGTGCCGCCCCAGCCTGTTCCGGGTTCGGCAACCTGGAAATAGCGGCCCGGGGTCGATTTGCGGCCCGCGACCTTGTTGCCGGTGGGTGGAATGTCGAGGAGGCGGCCCGCCTGATGCTCGGATAGGACACCGGTGATGTGGTCGTCCACGACCACGACCTCGTCCACGTGATCCTTCCACTGGGCCGCGAACATGCCGATCGCGGCGGAACCGCAGCCGACGCGCATAAGGCGTTCGCGTTCGCCGTCGATCACGGGCGGTTGGCCTGCCTGAACCGTCAGCGTCGCTCCGTCGTCGATGGTCATCTCGACGGGTTCAACGTTGCAGAGGCCAAGGAGGGCGTCGCAGGTGACACGGCCCTCTTTCTTTGATCCGCCGGTGAGGTGATCGACGCCTCCGAGCGACAGCATGCGCGAGCCGTACTCAGAGGTCATCACATGACCGATGGGCTCGCCGTCGACTCGTACGATGGCGCGTTCCTCGCCAATGTGGCGGTCGGTGTCGATTTTCACCTTCACGCCGCAGTAGCTGAAGATCCCCTCGGTCACGACGGTGATCATGTCGGCGCCATCGACTTCCTGACTGACGATGAACGGGGCCGGTTTGTAGTCGGGATAGGTTGTGCCGGCGCCGATGGCCGTGACAAAGGGGCGACCGGCCTGGACGATATCGCCGTCCCAGTCTGGGCCAGTTTCTAGGAATGGCACGGCCTCATCGGTTCGGTCGATGATCGTCAGGGGGTCGAGGCGGACGAGTTCGCCGTCATGATTGGCGTATCGGTCACAGGCGCCGGAGCGGCCTTCGGCGATATAGCAGAGCACCGGGCAGGCATCGCATCGGATCTTATCGGCGGGGCGGACGCGGTCGTTCATCTTTGCGCCTCCTTTAATGCCGTGAAGAGCGCCGAAGGCGTGACGGGAACCTGTCTGAGGCGGACACCGGTTGCACGGGCGATGGCGTTCAGGAGGGCCGGTGCAGTTGGGATCAGGACATGTTCGCCCAGACCTTTTGCGCCATAGGGGCCGTGGGCGTCGGGCTCTTCCACGATCACCGTTTCAATCGGGGGCACATCGCCGATGGTTGGAATGAGATAGTCGTGGAGGTTTTCTGTGCGGCCAGGGAGATATTCTTCCATCAGCGCCATGCCGAGCCCCTGAGCGATGCCGCCGTGGACCTGGCCCTCCACGAGCACCGGGTTGATCGCGCGGCCTACATCATGGGCAGCCACGAAACGGGTGGCGCGGGTGGTTCCAAGGGCAAGATCGACTTCCACCTCGGCCAGATGCGCGGCGTAGCCGAACTGGGCGTAGGGGATGCCCTGCCCGTTTTTGTCCAGCGGCTTGGTGGGGGGGTCGTAGGTTTCTTCGGCGCGGAGGACGAAGCCTTCGCCGTCGGGTGCGAGGGAGGTGAGGTCGAGCTCTCTGACAGTGCCGCTGTCGGAGATGCGGAGCATCGTGCCCTCGATCTGAATGCTGGCGGAGGGTGAGGCGTTGGAGCGGCGGAGGATATCTGCTCGAAGGGCCTCGCCCGTCAGGCGAGCGGCGTTGCCGGAGACAAAGGTCTGGCGGGAGGCCGAGGTTTTGCCCGCGTCTGGTGTGATGTCAGTGTCGCCTCCAACAAGGGTGATCGCGTTCAGCGGAATGCCGAGCGCTTCGGCGAAGATCTGGGCGATGACCGTGTTCGAGCCTTGTCCTATATCGGTGGCACCTTGGTGCAGGATCAGAGCGCCGTCCGCCCGGAACCCTGCTTTGATTGTCGAAGGGTTCGGGAGCGAGGTGTTACCGCAGCCGTACCATCCTGCCGCCAGCCCAACGCCCTGGCGCAATGGCGATCCGTTTTCGGCGGCTTTCACGTTGTACGCTTCAGTTTTTGCCTTCGCCTCTTCCCATGCCGGACGGAGCGCCTCGAGGCAGGCCGATATTCCAACGCCTTGATCGAAGATCTGGCCGCACACTGTAGGTACGCCATTTGTAAGGGCGTTCTTTAGGCGGAATTCCAGCGGGTCGATGTCGAGCTTTTCGGCCAGTTCGTCGAAGAGCACCTCTTGCGCGATGGCGGTCTGTGGAACGCCGAACCCCCGGAAGGCACCGGAAGGAGGGGCGTTGGTGTGAATGGCGGCAGTGGTCGCGTTGTAGTCGGAGACGGCGTAGGGGCCAGAGGCATGAACGGGCACGCGATTGGCGACCGTTGGGCCCCAGCTGGCGTAGGCGCCAGTGTCAAAGTCACCATGGAAGCGGAAGCCGGAGATGCGCCCGGAGGCGTCGGCGCCAATTTCCATGTTGAGCCGTCCGGGATGGCGCTTGGTCGTGGATTGCATCGACGCGGTGCGGCTGTAGCGGTGGCGGACCGGCTGGCCCGTTTTTAGTGCTGCGAGGGCGAGATAGGGCTGGATCGACAGATCGAGTTTGGACCCGAACCCCCCGCCGACGCCGGTCGGGACAATGCGAATGTCCGCCTCGGGGCGGCCAAGGATGCGTGAGAGGCCTTCGCGGTCCATAACGGGGGCCTGTGTGCAGGCGTGGACATGGATGCGGCCATCCTGCAGCTCGGCAAAGCCTGCTTCGGGTTCGATATAGGCGTGTTCGACAAAGGAGGTTGTGAAGGTGCCAGAAGCCGACGTGTCCGCTTTGGCCAGCGCCGTCGCCGCATCACCGCGTCGAACCTGGCCGCGGCACATGATGTTCCCGGCGCGGTCGGAATGGACACTTGGTGCGTCTTCGCTCAGGGCGCCATCGAAACCGAGGGCCGAGGGCAGTTCTGTCCAGACGACCGGGACATCGGACTCCTTTAAGGAGGCAATTGCGTCCTGGGTTCCAACGACGGCGGCGACTGCTTCACCTCGGAAGCGGGTCTCCTCTTCGGCGAAGACCGGTTGGTCTTCGAACCCCGGGATGACGCCAAAGCTATTCTGGCCCGGGATGTCGTCCGCGGTGAGGACGGCCTCGATCCCGGGGCGGGACAGGAGGAGTGTCATATCGCCTATGGCGAAGCGCGCGCGGTGATAGGGCGACCGGATGATGTGCAGTTCAAGGGCGCCCGCGGGGCCGATATCGTCCCCGAACGCTTCTGTTCCATCGACTTTGCCGGCGCCGTCGACCCGGTGGATTGGGGTGCCAACGCTGCCGTCATGCGCGATATGCTCTGTTGTCCCGTGCCCGGCTGCCACCACCGCATCGATGATCTTGCGATAGCCGGTGCAGCGGCAGAGGACGCCGCCGAGGGCGTCTTCAACTGCGGTTGCGTCGGGTTTTGCAGTGGCACGCAGAAGGGCCGTGGCGGTGACCAGCATTCCCGGGGTGCAGATTCCGCATTGGGCCGCGCCGCGATCGAGGAAGGCGTCCCTCAGGCGAAGTGCCTCGGGGGTATCCGTAAGACCGGAGAGTGTTTCGATCTCTGCGCCCTGGGCCTGGTGCGTAGGCATCAGGCAGGCGCAAACCGGGGCGCCATCGACGAGGACGGTGCACGCGCCGCAATCTCCTGCGTTGCAGCCCACCTTTACGTCTCGGGCGTCGAGGCGTTCCCGCAGGCTTACCGACAGTCTTTCGCCCGGCGCGGGGGTGATGTCGACCGTGTGACCGTTCAGCTTGAACGTTGTCACGGAAGGCGCGCGCTTATCCATTCGCCGCCTCCATTAAAGCGCGCCGGACAAGTTCAGGGACGACGGAGTTGCGATAGTCGACGGAACCGCGGACGTCTTCGATCGGGCTGAGTGTCGCGAAGTGTTTTGGTCGGAGGCAGGTGGGGTCATTCAGGACATCGGCGGGCCTGCCCAACAGATCGGCTTCCAGATCAGTCAGCCGTTGGGCCACCGGGGAACAGGCCCCGACAGCGACCCGGACATCTTCGAAACGATCATCGTCATTGAGCTCGGTCAAGACTGAGACCATCGCGATTGAGATGACGAGGTACTTTCGGGCGCCGAGCTTTGCGAATGAGGATCGTGCGATGGGAGAAACGGGTGCGATCAGAATGGCCGAAACGATTTCGTCGGGAGCGAGGGCGGTTTCGCGCACGCCGGTGATGAAAGCGCCTAGTGGGAGAGTACGCCGCGCATTGGGGCCGGTGAGTTCGATTTCAGCGTCGAGCGTCAGCAACGGTGGCACGCCATCGGCTGCAGGCGACGCGTTGCAGAGGTTTCCGGCGATGGTTCCCGCGTTCTGGATCTGGATCGATCCGACTTCGCGCGCGGCTGCCTTCAAGCCGTCGAAGGCGGGCGGCAGGTCCGCCTGGATGATATCGGTCCAGGTCGTGGTCGCGCCGATACGCCAGCCCTCATCCGTCTGTTGAATGCCGCGCAGGCCGTCAATCCGGGTCAGATCGATGAGGTCTTCGGTAGGGAGCCCCTCGCCCAGCGCCGGGAAGTAGTCCGTCGCTCCAGCCACAAGCCGACCACCGCTCTGCAGGGCGACGAAGGCAGCATCTAGCGTCTCTGGCTGGTGGTATCGCATTGCTTCGGATTGTTAGTGTACAAACATCTTCTGGTGCATGGGGTGTCCTGTCAACTCTTCCGACATGCTCCTTTGCATCAGATCCCTACGTATTTCTCGACCAATGAGTGATCGGCCCGAAGCGTTTCGGCGGGCAAGATCTCTCCGTTCCGGCCATTTTCGATAAAGGCCACGCGATCGGCGATGGAGAGGACCGCGTCGACGCGCTGTTCGACAAGCAGGATTGCCGTGCCGGTTTCCTTCATCCGTGTGATCACCTCGCGGATGGCCGCGATCATCGAAGGCTGGAGGCCTTCCGTCGGCTCATCGAGGAGAAGCACCTTGGGTCGGAGGCAAAGCGCGCGGGCGGTGGCGAGCATTTGCTGTTCGCCGCCCGAAAGAGTCTGCGCCCGCTGGCCCATGCGCTCACGGAGCCTTGGGAAGAGATCGAGCACCCATTCCCGGGTCTCGCGCCCTTCCCCGCGGACCATGAGACCAATCTCGAGGTTCTGGGCGACGGTGAGTTCGGAGAAGAGGCGGCGCCCTTGCGGAATGTATCCGACGCCCTGCTTTGGTACTTCGTGAGCTTGGATGTCAGACAGGCGGGTTCCATCCAACCGCACCTCACCCGACCAGAGCGGCAGAAGGCCCATGATGGATTTCATGGTGGTGGTTTTGCCGGCGCCGTTGCGACCGAGGAGGCAGAGGATTTCCCCGGCGTTTACCGTCAGAGACAGATCTCGCAGAACCTGGGCACGCCCGTATCCGGAGTTGATGGCAGTGAGTTCCAGCATCAGCCCGTCCCCAGATAGGCAGCCTGGACCGCCTGATTTTCGTGGATTTCTGCGGGCGTTCCTTCGGCCAGCACTTCCCCGAAGTTAAGGACGGTCACGCGATGCGCGGTTTCCATCACCACGTTCATGTTGTGCTCGATGAGGAGGATGGTTGCGCTCTCCGACAGGTAGCGGATGAGCGATTTGAAGGCCTCAATTTCGCTGTCAGCGAGACCTTGCGTCGGTTCATCAAGGATCAGAAGGCGCGGCGACTGCGCAAGACCCATGGCGATTTCGAGAAGGCGCTGGTGGCCGTAGGAGAGGTCCTGTGCCTCCTGGTCCATGCGATCCTCCAGCCCGACACGCTTGAGCGCGGCATGGGTGGCGCGAAGGGCGGCTGCGGGATCTTCATTCGCGCGCCGGGCCGCGAGGGCCACGTTCTCTTCCACCGAAAGGCCGGGGAACACAGAGGTGATCTGGAACGTGTAGGCCATTCCCATCGAGATGCGTTTATGCGCCGGGAGGTGGGTGATGTCCTGGCCGTCGAAGGCGACGGATCCAGAGGACGGCTCCATCCGACCGCAGAGCATGCCGACAAACGTGGTTTTACCTGCCCCGTTTGGGCCGATCAGCGCGCGGACTTCTCCTTTTTCAAGTTGGAAGTCGACATTCTCAACGGCGCGGAGGCCCGAGAAGTGTTTCGACAATCCGCGCGTCTCCAGGAGCATCATGGCAGCCCCTTCCAGATCCGCCGCCGGATCTCACCCGCGATGCCCTGTCTCGCGAAGAGCGTGAGGAGCACCAGTACGACCCCGACAATCAGAAGGTAGGCATTGGTCCAGCCTGACGCGATGTCGATCAGGTAGAACATAAAGAGCGTGCCGATGAACGGACCAAGGACCGTGCCCGCGCCGCCGAGGAGGACCCAGAGAAGCGGGAAGATCGAGTATTGGACGCTTGCGAAACTCGCCCCCGCATAGCCGAAGAGAAGGCCATAGGCCGCTCCGGCCACTGCCGAGACCGTGCCGGAGACGATGACCGCCGCGAGCTTGTGCCGGAACGTGTCGTAGCCGAGCATCCGGGCGCGTTCCTCGTTTTCTCGGATGGCGATCAGGGTTTTGCCAAAGGGAGATGAGACGAGCCGGAGAGAGAGGATGAGACAGAGCGCAAAGACGCCGAAGGCCGCGAAATAACGGTTGGTGGGATCGGAAAGGTCGATGCCCCAGAGGACGCGCTCTGCTTGCTGGATAACGAAGCCTTCGTCGCCGCGCGTGTATTCCCCGAAATAGAGGATTGTCAGAAAGGCGGCCTGGGCGAACATGAGCGTCACGATCATGAAGGCCACGCCTTGCGTCCGGAGCGCCAGTAGGCCCACGACCGTTGACACCAAGACCCCGGAGACGAGGCCGAGAAGCATCGCCGTGGCCGGGTCCATCCCTAAGTGTCGGATCGAGAGGCCCATGCCGTACATGCCCGCCGCAAAGAACATGGCATGCCCCAGAGACAGAAGCCCCGTGTAGCCAAAGAGGATGTTGTAGCCGATGGCATAGCACGCGAGAACCATGATCCGGCTGAGGTTGCCGTGGTGGTATTCCGGCAGGACAAATTGGAGCACCAGAAGGAGGGCGAGGAGGCCGCCGTGAAGAACCGCTGACTTTGCCGTATCGCTCATGCCGCGCGGGTTCCGAAGAGCCCTTGCGGGCGGAAGACGAGGACGAGGGCCACGAGAAGCGTAGCGAGGATTTTGGCCAGCGTCGGCGAGAAGAAAACGGAAATGATGCCGTCCGAGA
>CAWUIX010000061.1:0-8545 GCA_963922395.1 uncultured Rhodobacterales bacterium
CAGGCGCGCCATCTCGAAAACCGAATGGGGGTTGAACGACATGACGGCCACCGGGCCGGAGTAGGTTTGGAGTTCACGGGTCACGGCGGTTTCGAGCGGTCCGACATTCGGGCCAAGCGTGCCGTCCTGGTCCTTTATTTCGATCAGAAGCGGCTGTCTGCCATCCATGATCTGAAGGATTTCTTGCAGGGTTGGGATGCCCTCATGGCCGTGTTTCAGGCTGATCTGACCAAGCTCCTCCGCGCTTCGCGCATCGACGCGGCCTGTTTCCATCGTTAGGCGGTCGAGAGTGTTGTCGTGGAAGACCATCGCTTCGCCGTCGGACGAGAGTTGCAGGTCGATCTCTACCCCCACATGCGCTGCAAGCGCAGCGCGCACCGCCGCGCGGCTGTTCTCGGGACAGCCGTTTGATGCGTCATGGAGGCCACGATGGGCCAGGCGCGTCGTCAGAAAGCTTGGATCGAGGGGCATCAATCGATCTCAAAAATGCCTTCGACTTCAACGGCGACGCCGAACGGGAGCGAAGCCGCGCTGACAGCCGAGCGCGCGTGGCGGCCGCGATCGCCGAGGAGTGCGACCATCAGGTCCGAAGCGCCGTTTATCACCTTGGGCTGATCGGTGAAGTCCTGGGTGGAGTTCACGAAGCCCACGAGTTTCACGACGCGGCGCAGGCGGGACATGTCGCCGCCGCAGGCAGCTCGGACCTGTGCCAGAAGGGACAAGGCACAGAGTTCCGCCGCTTTGGCCCCTTCCGCGACCTCCATCGTCGCGCCGAGTTTCCCGGTCACCATCTCGCCATTCTGCGTCGAGATTTGTCCCGACACGTAAAGTTGATGGCCGGTTTGGACATATGGGACATAGTTTGCCAGGGGCGCGGTTGCTTCGGGGAGGGTCAGGCCAAGCTCGGCCAGTTTTTGATCGAAATCGGAGGTCATTGGGAAGATCCGGTGGTGAGGTTTTGCCTAAGTTCTATTCAGTCAGGTCGATTTGACCGCTTTGGCGTGCCGTACTGCATTATGGCCGTCGTGTCACATGTTGATCGCTGTTTCCAATTCGACACATTTCGGGCATCTGCGGAACACAGCCGATGTGTTTTCCTACGTCGGCGCTTATGTGCTACGTCCGACCACACGAGGCCGTTATTGCGGCAGGAAGACTTAAGTATGAACCAATTTAATCGGCTGCCGTTACTGGCGATTTGTGCCGCCATTGGATTGTCCGCTTGTTCGGTCCCGGACGAGCAGGTCGAGGTGCATGATCCCTATGAGGCGACGAACCGTCAGATCCATGCGTTCAATGTCGGGCTGGACCGCGCCTTGGTGCGCCCGACGTCCAATGCTTACGGGATTGTCGTACCGCAGCCGGTGCGGACTGGGGTGTCGAACTTTGCCAATTACATCGATACGCCTCGCTTCATTGTGAACGATCTGGCGCAGGGGAATGTCGGCGATGCCGGGCATAACCTGGCGCGGTTTGTCGTGAACACGATTTTCGGGCTGGGGATTCTGGACCCGGCGACCGATGCTGGGCTTGAGACCCGCCGGACCGGGTTTGGTGAGACGCTTTATGTCTGGGGCGCCGAAGAGGGCGCTTACATCGAACTGCCGGTTCTGGGCTCCTCCAACGAACGGGATGCGGTGGGTCAGATCGTTGATTTCATCTCGAACCCGATCTCGGGCACGCTGGATGGGGCCGACGAGGCCATTCCGCCGACGGCAAATGTGATGGACCGTCTGGGGCAGCGCTATGAATTCCAGGGGACGATTGATGCGCTGCTATATGAGAGTGCGGATAGCTATGCGCAGTTGAGAAACCTATATCTGCAGAACCGCCGGTTCGAACTGGGTCAGGGCGATCAGGGCGAGTTCGACGTCTTTGATGATATCTATGGAGAGTAGCGTGAACCGACGTTCCGTTTTCATTGGTGGTGCTGCAATTGCGGCAGGTTTTGCTGGCCACGGCGCATTTGCGTTCACGGATGCGGATGCGAAGGCCCTGATCAACCGGGTGGTTGCCGACATTAACGGGATCATCAACTCCGGCCGGTCGGAGGCGGCGATGTTCGGTCAGTTCGAGCAGGTGTTCCGGCGCTATGCGGATGTGCCGAACGTGGCGCGGGCGACGTTGGGGCGGGATGCGCGGTCGGCCACGCCTGCGCAGCTCAGCGCGTTCGCTGAAGTATTTGCGGTTTATATCTCGCGCAAATACGGGCGCCGGTTCCGCGAGTTCATTGGTGGCGAGATCCAAGTGATCAGCGCGGCGCCGGTGAAGCGGTGGTTTGAGGTTCAGACGGTGACGCGCCTTCAGGGGCAGGCGCCGTTTTCGGTAGTGTTCCGGGTGTCGGACCGGTCGGGCCGTGATCTGTTTTTCGATATCGTGATCGAAGGGATCAGTCTGGTTCGGACCGAACAGACCGAGATCGGGGCGCTCCTGGACCAGAACCGCGGCGATATCGACGCGATGATCCAGGATTTGCGGCGGCGGAGCTGATCCCGGTTAGTTTCGGCGGAAAAGCTCTCCCAGCACATCCATAAGGATCTGTTCCACCACATTGTCGGACGTCCCTGGCGCGCTGGTCTGACCCTGGCCGCGTCGGAGCCGATCCTGCGCTGACGTCCCGCTGCGGTCCTCGGCGATGCGTTGGGAGCGCTGTGGCGCGATCATCGGCAAGGGCCGCGTCGGCAGGCCATCGTGCACGCGGGCCATGGTTTCGCGGAAGATTTCTGCTGGGAGGCCGCCGCCTGTGACGCCGGTCAGGGGTGTATTGTCGTCGTAGCCCATCCAGACGCCGACTACGTATTCGGCAGAGAAGCCAAGGAACCACGCGTCGCGGGCGGCCTGTGTCGTACCTGTTTTGCCTGCAACCGGGTGGCCAGGCACCTGTGCGCGGGTTCCGGTGCCGGAGAGGACTGTTTCACGCATCATATAGACAAGCTGTCGCGCGGCGCGCTGGGAGATGACGCGTTCCTGCACGCCGCCTTCCTGGCCGATGATGGGGGTGGGATCGCCTTTGATGCTGAGGCGCATCATGCCGTAGGGGGCAACTGCGGATCCGCCATTCAGGATGCCCGCATAGGCGCCGGTCATCTCAAGCAGCGTCGATTCTGAGACGCCGAGGGCCAAGGCCGGGCCATCGGCGAGATCGCTTTCGATGCCGAACCCTTCTGCGATGTTGCGGACGTTTTCGCGGCCGACAAATTCTGAGATCCGTACGGCAGGGATGTTCAGGGACTGTGCAAGGGCTTGTGTGAGCGTCACGCGGCCCTGGTAGTCACGGGTGTAGTTCTGGGGGCTCCAGGGACCCGAGCCGGGGATGTCGATGGTGAGCGGCTCGTCGCGGACGATGTCATTGGGGCTGTAGCCCAGATCGAGCGCGGCGGCGTAGATGAAGGGTTTGAAGCTGGACCCGGTCTGGCGCTTTGCCTGGATCGCGCGGTTGAACTGACCGGCGACGCCCTTGAACTTTCGCCCTCCCACCATGGCGCGGACGGCGCCGTCTGCGGACATCACCACGATTGCGGCCTGGGCCTTTGAGCCCGATTTCACCTTTGTCTCGAAGACCGACTGGAGCGCGGATTCGGCAGCAGTCTGGATGCGTTGGTCGAAGGTCGTGCGGACGATCACGTCTTCTGTGGTTTCGCGGGTGAGGAACGAGGGCCCCTGTTCCATGACCCAATCGGCGAAATAGCCGCCTGCGCGGCGTTCCGCGGCCTCGGACAGGACAGCCGGTCGCGCGCGGGCCTGGTCCGTCTGGGCGGTGGTCAGGTATCCCTGATCCTCCATCAGGCCCAGGATCAGGTTGGCGCGGTCCTGGCTGCGTTTGAGGTTTGCCGTCGGGGCATAGCGTGTGGGGGCGACCAGAAGGCCTGCCAGCATGGCGCCTTCAGATGGGGTCACTTCGTTCGCGGATTTGCCGAAGTAGCGCTGGGCGGCGGCTTCGAACCCGCGGGAACCGGCGCCCAGGTAGGCGCGATTCAGGTAGATGGTCAGGATTTCGTCCTTGGAGTAGCGGGTCTCGAGCGCGAGGGCATAGATCGCCTCAAACGCTTTTCGCTGGATCGTGGTGCGGCGGCAGTCGGCCTCGTACTCGGCCTCTGTCATCCCGGCAGCGGGATCAAACTCATTCCCGAGGCAGAGGAGTTTTGCCACCTGTTGGGTGATCGTGGAGCCGCCATGGCCCTGCAGTGGGCCGCGGCCTTCGCGGAGATTGATCCGAACAGCGGAGGCGACCCCCCGGGGCGAGACCCCGAAGTGGCGGTAGAAGCGCTTGTCTTCGGTGGCGATGACGGCGTTTTTCAGATGCGGGGATACTGTTTCAGCCGTGATCTGACCGCCGAATTGCTCGCCCCGCCAGGCGAAGACCTGTTCGTTGCGATCAAGAAGTGTGACTGAACCCCGGGCCCGCGCATCTAGGAGATCCTGGACGGGAGGAAGCGAGAGCGCCGTGTACCCCACGATTGCGGCGAGCACGACGGCGGCCAGAAGACCCACCCGGAAGGTGAGGCGCATCACCAGTCTGAGGAGCCAGACGAAGGGACGCAGAAGAAGTGGAGTTCGGCGCGCAGGCTTTTTCCGCCGCGCGCGTTTCTTTCGCGCGGGCTTTGCCGGTTTCTCGGCGGTCTTGTAGCGGCGTTCCGCCTTTAGGGGCGGTTTCCGTCCGGATGCCATTGCCTGCCTGCTTTGCTCGTTGCACACACCATACGCCTGACAGAGATGGATGTGGACTGTTCATTCCGCCAGAGGGCGATTCACTTTTGATTAAATTTTAGTCATTGCCCTCAAATTGTGCAAAAATTGTGCAACTCCCTGAGCGGAATGCCTGAATCCGGGGCGCGTTTTCTTGAGTTCGGCCCGCTGCGCGTTCCTTTTCCCGCTTGCGACACGGCGGGGGATGTCCTCCGCAAAACGGAAGGGGATGCATGTGAAACTCATCATCGCAGCAATCAAGCCGTTCAAGCTCGAAGAGGTGCGCGAAGCGCTCACCTCCATCGGGGTACGCGGCATGATGGTTACAGAGATCAAGGGCTTCGGCTCGCAATCGGGTCACACGGAAATCTATCGCGGTGCGGAATACGCCGTGAACTTCGTGCCGAAGGTGAAGCTGGAGATCGTTGTGGCCGAAAGCATGGCCGAGCAAGTGGTCTCGACCATCGCGAGCACTGCCAAGACCGACAAGATCGGTGACGGCAAGATCTTCGTGCTGGACGTCGAAAGCGCAATGCGCGTGCGGACTGGCGAAACTGACGCCGACGCGCTTTGAGCGGGCGAGTCTAAGGGGATTAAAAGACTATGAAACTCTCAAGATTTATTGCCGCAAGCGCTGCGATGGGGGCCGCCCTCGTGCCCGCCGTCGCCTATGCGCAGGAGGCACCGGGCTTCGACGAGATTGGCCCATACATCATGACGACGCTGCTGTTCCTTGTGGGCGGCTTCCTTGTGTTCTGGATGGCAGCTGGTTTTGCCATGCTCGAGGCCGGTCTGGTCCGGTCGAAGAACGTGACGATGCAGCTGACGAAGAACATCGCGCTCTTCTCGATCGCGAGCGTCATGTACTGGCTCATCGGTTTCAACCTGATGTATCCGGGCGATTTCAACGGCTATATCGCGTTCAACTTTGTGCCGACCGTCCTTGAGCCTGTTGGCCTTGGCGCGGAAGACGCAGCGCTTGATTACGCGTCGGTTGGTTCGGACTTCTTCTTCCAGCTGATGTTCGTTGCTGCGACGGCGTCGATCGTTTCGGGTGCGCTGGCTGAGCGGATCAAGCTTTGGCCGTTCCTGATCTTTGTCGTGGTCCTGACAGGTATCCTGTACCCGATCTCGGGCTCCTGGCAGTGGGGCGGCGGCTGGCTGTCTGAAATGGGCTTCTCTGACTTTGCCGGTTCGACGATCGTGCACTCGGTCGGTGGTTGGGCAGCACTTGCCGGTGCGATCATCCTTGGCCCGCGTCTGGGCAAGTACAAGGACGGTGCGATCCATCCGATGCCTGGTTCGAACCTCGCCCTGGCGACGCTCGGTACGTTCATCCTGTGGCTTGGCTGGTTTGGCTTCAACGGCGGTTCGCAGCTTGCGGCCGGTACCGTTGGCGACATCACCGACGTCTCGCGGATCTTTGCTAACACCAACATGGCGGCTGCTTCGGGTGCCATCGCGGCGCTGATCCTGACGCAGATCATGTACAAGAAGGTCGACCTGACCATGGTGCTGAACGGCGCTCTGGCTGGCCTGGTGTCGATCACTGCTGAACCGCTGGCGCCCTCGCTCTTCGGTGCGCTGTGGATCGGTGCAATCGGTGGTGTGATCGTCGTCCTGACGGTTCCGATGCTCGACAAGATGAAGATCGACGACGTCGTCGGCGCGATCCCTGTGCACCTCTTTGCCGGGATCTGGGGCACCATCGCAGTTGTGTTCTACAATGGCGACGCGAGCCTCGTCACGCAGATCACGGGTATCATCGCCTACGGTGTCTTTACCTTCGTGGCCGCGTTGGTTGTCTGGATCATCCTGAAAGGGATCATGGGCATCCGGGTCAGCGAGGAAGCCGAAATGCAGGGCCTCGATACCAGCGAGCTTGGCATGGAAGCCTATCCGGACTTCACCAAAGGCTGATCTCCCTTCCTATCAGTCTTTATCGTGCAACTCACCCGGGCGTTCGCGCCCGGGTTTTTTTCTGTTATTGAAGAGTCGGATGGGTGTGGTGTGACATGGGACGCGGCAATGAAGGATATTCTTGAGACATGCGCGGGTTTGCCGGTTGAGGCGTTCGCTCCGGGCGATGTTCTGATGGAAGAAGACACCGTTGCCGACCGGATCTATATCCTGATCGAGGGGCAGGTCGTCGTTTCTAAGGGCGGGACTGAGGTGGCGCGCGTTAAGGAGCCCGGCGCGGTGTTCGGTGAGATTTCTGCGCTTCTTGCGGTGTCGACCACGGCTGAGGTGCGGGCTGCCACACCCCTGCGCGCGTACATGATTGACGAGGCGGGCGCCTATCTTGCAAGGCATCCCGAACTGGCACTGCACACGGCGCGTATTTTGGCACGCCGGCTTGTCGACGCGACGGCTTATCTGACGGATATGCGACGGCAGTTTGAAGGGTATTCGAACCATTTCGGGATGGTCGATCAGGTTCTGGATGCATTGATGCAGCAGCAGGAGCGCTGGCCCGAGGGAAAACCTGCGCCTAAGCCGGGGGACGAGCGGCTGTAACCCAGGCCGGTTCGCCGCCTCGTGGGTGGCCGTTTCCAGAGAGGGACACGGTCTCGACCCCCGCCAGCGAATACCAGACGGCTTCATTCTCATCTGAATCGTAGATGATGAAGGCCGGGGCATCCCCGGGTTGCTGGCCCATGTTGAAGACCCAGGTCTCGTTGACCCGGTCCACCCAGGAGCCGTCGCCGGTAAACGGCGCCTGATGCACGTGGCCCGAGAGGACCATGTCGGGGCGATAGCGGTCGATCCAGTCGACTAGGTTGCCGTCTCCTGTGAAGCGCGATCCGTTCCAAGCTGTTGCCGTGTTTGCGGGCGGGGCGTGGTGGACCCAGATCCAACGATCCTCTTTCTTGCGCCGATCTTCGGTGAGTTGGGTCGCTATGCGGTTGCGGGTTTGGCGGCCATCCCACCAGGGCAGAACAGAGAATAGAGTCCCGTCTACGAGCGCGTGTGAGCCGTCGGGGACCACGTCGATCTGGGCGAGCGGCGGGATCCAGTGCGCCACGTTTTCGCCGGTGTGGTCGGGGCCTGTGAGGTCATGGTTTCCAGAGCAGACGAGGACCTTGGCCTTCTGCGCGAGCTTAGACAGATAGGCACGCACGACGACGATTTGTGCGGCCGCTGGCACGTGGCCCGCGACATCCAAAAGATCGCCGGCAACGCAGATCACGTCAAAGTCGTCGGCTACCTCTGTGATCCAGTCGAATTGCTTCAGCGCATAATGGATATCGGCGACAAGCAAGAGCCGCATGTGTCCCCCAGGAGTGGTCTCTGCGGACTTCTTTTTGTCCCTTGCGGTTTAGTGTGACGTGTCTGGGCCTGACGTCAACCCGATGACGCCCGGCCCAAACGGTCGTTGGGGTCAGACCCCGGCGGCGACAATAGCCTCTGCCAGGATCGGAACCGTGCCCGCGTTCAGGCCTGCCACGTTAATCCGGCTGTCGCCGACCATGTAGATCCCGTGGCTTTCCCGCATAGCGAGGACCTGTTCCGGTGTTGCGCCGAGGCGGGAGAACATGCCCCGGTGATGCGCGATGAAGTCGAACCGGTCAGAGTTCGTGCGTTGGCGAAGCTCAGCCGCCAGGCTTTCCCGGAGCGTCAGCATCCCGAGACGCACGTCTTCAAGCTCTGCCTTCCAGTCGGCGCGGAGGTCGGCGTCGTCGAGGACCATCTGCACCAGCCGCGCGCCGTGATCTGGCGGGAACGAAAAGTTCTGGCGGTTGAGGAAGGCGAGGTTGGCCTGGGTGATCTTGGCCGCGCCCGCGTTGTCTGAGATCGCAATCAGAATGCCGGTCCGTTCGCGGTAGACCCCGAAATTCTTTGAGCAGGACGCTGCGAT
>CAWUIX010000062.1:0-8414 GCA_963922395.1 uncultured Rhodobacterales bacterium
CGCGCGAGCCAAACCGTTCGACACCTTCGTAACGTAGGCCGCTTGGCAAGGCTGGGTTGTCCTTCCAGCCGTGGATGTAAGGTCGAACGCGCTCGAAATAGATATGGGGATCACAGCGTTCGGGCATTCGGTCAAAGATGGCATTGATCCCGAACCAAACCTCGGCGATCTCGGCGAGCAGCGTCTCGACTTTTTCCTCGTCCTCTGACTGAACGGCTTTGATCACCTCCGGCATACGTACCAATGCGCCGCCAGCCATCGCTTCGATCGCGACATGGATCAGAACAAACCACGCTTCGTCCTGACCACCGAGGAAATGCTGGATCATACGCGTGTTCTCGAGCGTGATGCCCTTGCCGCGATCAATCTCCGCCCAGTTGTCGAGGACGTAGCCACTGTAGGGTAGAAGTGGCAGCTGGCCTAAATGGTCGGCGAGACGTGTGATCGGTACGGAGAGGCAACTGGGCAATGTCTCGGGCGCGGTCGGTTCGCCCCACACATAAGCCTGCACCATGAACGAGTAGTGGACCATCATCAGCCGCAGCACGGCATCGTCGCTTGTTTGGAAGGCACCCTCAGGCATGGTCTCGGGCAGGCGTGCCTTCAAAAGCGCGCGAACACGCCCTGAGGGCAGGAGGCTTGGCAACGTCATAGCAACGCTGCGTATCTCAGCAAGCTCAGCGGGCAGATCCACCCGATCCGCATCAAACTTACAGAGAAATCCCCGATCTTCGGAGATGTCATAGGCTTGAAGACTATGCATTGGATGAACCTTTCAGAAATCCTGCTATCCGGGAAGTATGAGCGAAATACTCGGCAATTTCCTTGCTTTTTATCTGAAATATCATCATTATTGACAATTAATGACCGATTTAGATCCCCACAGCGAAGAAATCTTGTCGACGCTCGAGGCAAGCGGGCGACTCACCAATATCGAGTTGGCTCGGCGTGTTGGGTTGTCTCCGTCAGCCTGTCTTCGGCGCGTCCAGGAACTCGAGCGCGCGGGTGTGATCCAAGGGTACCGCGCCATCATTGATCGCGCTGCGCTGAGCCCAAGAATTACGGTCTTCGTCATGGTCGGGCTTGCGCAACAGCTTCACAAGGATGCCCGCGCCTTTGAGAAAGCGATGGAGGCGGCCCCTCAGGTTCTCGAGTGTCACAACATCGCGGGAAACGTGGAGTACCTCTTGCGCGTCGAGGTAGGCGACCTTGCGGAGTACAAAGACTTCCATGCCCACACATTGGGAACGTTGCCGCAGATTCAAAGCATCACATCACACTTTTGCCTGGACACATCCAAAGACGTCAGAAACCGACTATCAGGCCTCTAGATCGTACGAACTCTCATCTTAGGGAGTTGCTCACGACCCTTGCTCTGGCGGCAGAGGCCTCGTCTAGGGGGCCGCAGGGCAGCATACCAGCAGTTGATTAAACCCCGACCGTTGGCCGCCAATGCAGGTCTTTCGTTGGACCGCAAAGTGCGCTCTCACGAAACCTAGGCCGGGTAGGCCAGGTCCGCCCTATGGCCGAAGCCTTCGACCAAATGGTCTAAGAACGCTGTGAGCTTCTTTGGGGCAAACCTCTTGGAAGGATAGACGGCGTAAAGGCCACGGCTTTGCACTGCCGCCTCCTCGAGAACAATCTGCAACTCGCCTTTTGCAACCAGCGGAAGCACCACATTGCTTCCCACTTGAGCCAGTCCCATGCCAAGCGAAGCGGCGCGCGCGGTGCTTTCAGGATCGTTCATAATGCATGAAGGCGTGATTTCGACCCGCCTGGGGCGGCTCGATCCCCTCTCAGAAAACTCCCACGCGAACACACGCTGTGACGGATTGGACCTCATCCCTATGAGGCGGTGCCCGGGGAGGTCTTCTTCCGTGTGTGGTACACCGTGTTCCTTCAAATATTCAGGTGAAGCGCAGACAAGAGGAGTCACTGGGATGAGCAGACGGGCGATGTAGTCGCTGTCAGGCAGGATGCCTCCGCGGATCGCAAGGTCGTAATCTTCGGCGATCAGATCGACGAAACCGTCGGACAGAGACAGCTCTATCTCGAGCTCGGGATGAGCCTCCTGAAACGTCGCAACTAGCGGGAGGATTTCATTGCGACCGAAATGCGTGGTGGACGTGATGCGCAACCGGCCCTGAAACGCCTCTCGCTCTTCCTGGATCTGGCTCGCGGCAGCTGCCAGCGCCTCTACGGCTGGTGCCGTACGTTGCAGGAAGCGTTGCCCTTCCGGCGTCAGTTTCACCTGCCTCGTTGTTCGGGTGAAGAGCCGGGTCTGAAGCTGCTCCTCCAAGGCCTTGATGTTTTGGCTCACCGCTCCTGGGCTGACACGCAATGCCTTGGCCGCACCCGAAAAGCTTTCACGCCGGGCAGCCTGGATAAAGGTTTCGATTAGGCGTAGATCGATCATCTCCGATTATTCAGTCTGACTAATAAGTGATGTCAATAGTCGGCGTATTCTAAATTCATGCAGTCTCGCACATCTTCGTGCCATCGAAGACAGGAGATTGCGACATGCACTTCGCAGCCCAAAACCTGAACATCCCAAAGCGTTTCGCGCCGATCCTCTTCGCCTTCTTCATGTCCGCCACATTGGGCGGTTTGATGTCGGCGATGATCACCGTCGTGAACACCGGGTTGGAGGCGGGATTTCTCGGGCGATGGCTGCAAGCCTACGCGCTCGCCTTCTCCCTCGCCTTTCCAAGCGTGACCCTCATCGCTCCGGCCGTACGGCGCTTTGTGGATCGCCTCACCAACTGATCCAGGAGACAAACCAATGAACGCTCAAAACAATATCACCAACGAAACCTTCGCCATTGGCGGTGACCTGACCGTGAACCGCCTTGGCTATGGCGCGATGCGCCTGACCGGTCAGCCCGCAAACTTCGGCCCCTATCCGGATTGGGAACAGGGCAAGGCGCTCTTGCGTCGCGCAGCCGAGCTCGGCGTCAACTTCTTCGACACTGCCCGCGCCTACGGGCCCGGATGGAACGAACGGCTTCTGGGCGAAGCACTCGAAGGCCTTCCCAACATCGTGCTCGCAACCAAAGGGGGGATCGACAAGCTATCGCCGACACAGATGATCAAGGATGGCAGCCCTTCGGTTTTGACCCGGCAAGTCGACGACGCCCTTGCGAACCTGCGGGTCGAGCGGATTGATCTCTTCCAACTCCACTGGGTGGATCCAAACACACCGATTGAAGTTTCGATCGAGGCGCTGGCCAAGGCCCAGGCAGCGGGCAAGATCAGGCATATCGGGGTGTCGAATGTGAATGTAGAAGAGCTTCGTGCCGCACAATCAGTTGCACCGATCGCCTCAGTTCAGAACCGCTACAACATTGTCGAACGTGATCAGGACGCGATGATCGATCTCACGGCAGCAGAGGGGATCGCCTTCATCCCCTATGGGCCGCTCGGTGCGCATCCGATGCAAAAGGGATCGCCATTGGCAACGCACCCGGGTCAAGCCGGGCGCACGGGGGCTCAGATTGCCCTGCGTGCTTTGCTCGACCGCTCACCAAACATCGTGGTGATCCCCGGGACCACATCCATCCAACATCTCGAAGAAAACATGCACGCCTGAGCGTCGGGGTGCTCGAGCCTGCTGGAATAAACTATGAGAGCACACGCCGACTGAACCGAGACACAAGGGGCGCGCATCTGCGGATGCGCGCCTGAGGCGCCCACTCGCCACCCAGTTGGGTCAGGTTGGAGACACCACTTTCGCGCCGTAGCGGGCCATAATCACGTCGACAGTGTTGTCGATGATTTCCGCCATTTCGGCTTCTGTCACCAAGTTTGCTCCGAAAATCGCGGGCCAGAAGGCGCGCGCCTTCAACATGGCAACGAATTGTTCTGCCGCAATCTGGGGCTCATCTACGTCGAGCGCCCCGTTCTCAACCGCAGACCGCATGAGGCTCGCAATGCTGCGCGTCTTGTCGAACTTGTTCTCAATTCCGGCAGCAAGCTCCGGCTCACGCATGGCCTCTGATATGATCATCCGGAACATCGAAATGATCTCGGGATCCATAAGAAGCCTGCCCTCGGCCCATCCGAGCGCAGAAAGCTGGTCGCGGATTGGGCGACCTGGATCGTACGTGAAGTCGAGCTCATCCGCGATCCGTGCAGCGAGAACGTCCACGATGGCGTGGAACAGCTGATCCTTGCTCTCAAAATGCTTGTACACCGTGCGCTTTGACACAGCCGCGCGAGCAGAAATGCAGTCCATGCGCGCCTGCGAAAAGCCCTTGTCGAGAAATTCCTCGACGGCGGCCTCCAGGATGTCACCTCGCTTCTTGGCGCTGATTTCGGACTGGTCTTGCATGGCCCCGTTATCGCGCTAGCTGAGAAGCTGGTCAACTAAGGTGTAAACTCACGGGTTTACAGATGGGCTATTCTCCCATAGTGTAAACCGGTCAGTTTACCTGCCCTCAATCACCTTCATAAGACCCCCAAGTCCGAGGAAGAATAAACATGCCCTTTACATTGAAACTGAACGGCGAGACCCGAGAGGTCGAAGCCGAGGCGGGGACCCCACTGTTGTGGGTTATCCGCGATGAGCTGAAGTTGACGGGAACAAAGTTCGGGTGCGGTGTCGCGTCCTGCGGAGCCTGCACTGTGCACCTGGATGGTCAGCCGGTGCGATCTTGCCAGACCTATGTCGAGGATCTGGAAGGCAGCGAGATTACGACCATTGAAGCCATGGCCGAAGATCGGGTCGGCGCGGCCGTTCAGCAGGCCTGGCTCGAGTTGGATGTGGTTCAGTGCGGGTACTGCCAATCGGGGCAGATCATGTCAGCCGTGGGCCTTTTGTCAGAGAACCCCAAGCCGACCGCCGATGAAATAGACGACTACATGTATGGCAACGCCTGCCGGTGCGCGACGTATCAGCGTATTCGGGCCGGGATCCAGCGTGCATCAGAAATCCTGGAGGCCTGATATGACGATCGATACATCCCGCCGTGGATTTCTAAAGGGCGCGGCCGCCGTAGGTGCCACGCTGTTCATCGGAGCACGTCCCAACGGGGCGCTTGCCGCATCGGGTGAACCCACCATGCTGACGCCTTTCGTCCGGATCGATGCGGACGGCAGCGTGACCGCAATTGTGAAGCATTTCGAGATGGGACAGGGCCCGACCACTGGTCTCACGACGCTGATCGCCGAGGAACTGGGTTTGCGCATGGACCAGATCGCCTACGACTTTGCGCCGTCGAACCCACAGGTCTACAACAACCTGCTGTTTGGCCCGTTCCAGGGCACCGGCGGCTCAACAGCCATGGCCAACAGCTTCATGCAGTACCGCCAGGCCGGGGCTGCCGCACGCGCGGTGCTGATTGAGGCCGCGGCACAGGCATGGGGCGTTGATGCGTCTGATCTCGACATCGTCGAAGGCGAGATCACTGGCGCAGGCAACCGAAGCCCATTGGGCGAGTTTGTGGCTGCAGCTGCGACGTTGGAGGTCCCTGCCGAGCCGACGCTCAAGACTCCCGACCAATGGCGCTTGATTGGTGATGCCAGCGTGCGGCGCAAAGATTCTGCGATCAAAGTAAACGGATCCGCCGTCTTCGGGATGGACCTGAACCTGCCGAACCAGATGATTGCAATGGTCAAGCGACCCGAGCAGCTGGGCGCAACTGTCGTTTCTTTCGACGATAGCGGTGCGCAGGAGGTTAAGGGCTTCATTCGTGCCGCTGCACTTCCAAACCAGGCTGGTGTGGCCGTCTATGCTGAAAACACCTGGGCTGCGATCCAGGCGCGCGACGCCGTAACGGTCGAATGGGATTTGTCGAACGCCGAGACCCGCAGTTCCGAAGACATCAAAGCCGAAATCATGGCAGCGCTCGACGCCCCCGCGGAGTTCAACGTCAACAAGACCGATGGCGCCGCGACAGAGGGTAAGCTTGCAGAGGCCGAGACGGTTGTAGAAGAAACATTCTACTTTCCGCTTCTGGCGCATGCCCCGATGGAGCCTATGAACTGCACCATCGAGCAGACCCCAGACGGCAAGATCGTTCTCCATGACGGAGCGCAGATTCCGACTGGTCCGCACATGGCGTACGCACAGATATTCGAGCTGCCGATGGAGCAGATCGAAATCAAGACGATGCTGACAGGTGGCTCGTTCGGTCGCCGGGCGACGCCCGAAGCGGACTACCAGGTCGAAGCTGCGTTGGCCTTCATCATGACTGATCGCAGCCGCCCAATGAAGCTGGTCTGGACCCGTGAAGACGACATTCGCGGCGGTTACTATCGTCCCGCGTTTGGGCACAGGGTCCGTGTGGGTCTGGACGGTGACGGGAAGATCATTGCTTGGGACCATCGGATCGCCGGGCAACCGATCATGAAGGGTACGCCGTTTGAGCAGATGATCGTGCGCGACGGGATTGATCACAGCTCGGTGGAAGGAGCGTCAGACACGCCCTACCAGATCCCCGGAGCGCACTTTGGCCTGACTGATGTGAAGAAGGCTACGAACATCCTGTGGTGGCGCGCTGTGGGTCACACGCACACGGCGTACGTCATGGAAGTTATGATGGAGAAGGCGGCGAAAGCGGCTGGCATCGATCCATTGGACTTCCGCCTGGCTTACCTCACGGGTGGGCCGGATCAGGACCGCAAAGCAGGCGTCCTTCGGCTCGCGGCCGAGAAGGCGGGCTGGGGCAACGCTCCAGCTGGCCGGGCACAGGGCCTCGCCGTGCACAAGTCGTTCGGATCCTATGTCGCAGAAGTTGTGGAGGTTTCAGGGACACCCGAAGACGGTATCCGGATCGAGAAGGTGACTTGCGCGGTCGATTGCGGAATTCCGGTAAACCCGGACGTGATCAAGGCGCAGATGGAAGGCGGCATTGGTTACGGAATTGGCCACGCCATGCGCGACCACATCACCCTGACGGATGGGGCGCCAGACCAGTACAACTTCCCGGACTATGAACCGCTGCGGATCACGGACATCGGGGCCATAGACGTGCACATCGTTCAATCGATGGAAGCACCAACAGGGGTAGGCGAGCCGGCGACCCCGCCATCTGCGCCAGCCTTGGCAAACGCCATCGCGGCCGCAGGCGGTGTGGCACAGGTGGCGTCTCTGCCGATGGACGACGCTGGAGTCAGTTTCGTCTGATGCAAAAGCGCCGGCGAACCCCTCAGGGGTTCGCCGGCCACGATCCGGGCGCAAGCCACATCGCAGCAGCGCCTAAGCGCAATCGGCGGAAGTCTATTCCTGCATCAGCCCAATGCGCCGTATTCAGCTACGCAAGAACCTCTCTTGCCGTGTCGATGAAGACCCGAAGCTTCGGGGCGCGGCTCGCACGTCGTGGAAAGTACAGCGACAAGCCGTCTTCTTCTAACGAAGCCTCCGGCAAGACCTCGCATAGGGTGCCGGCTTCCAGCATGTCACGTGCCAAAGGCTCAAATGTGTAGCAGATTCCCAAGCCCGCCTTGGCCAACTCCAGAGCATGCAACATGTCATTCACGACAACAGGACCACGTGTCTCTACCTGCACGTCGCTGCCTTTGTCCTTGAGGTCCCATCTGTAGATGTTTCCCGCGGACGTCATCCGATACTGAATGCACTGGTGACGCATGAGATCCTCGATGCTTCTCGGCGCGCCCTGGTCCTTCAAATATTCAGGCGCGGCCACCAGAATGATCCGGAAGCGCGGCGCAAGACGCACCGCAACCATGTCCTCCGACACCATGCGCCCAAGTCTGATACCAGCGTCGAAGCGCTCTTCGATGACATCCGCCAGTCCGTCATCGAAGAAGACCTCGACCGTGACATCGTTATACTTGGCGGCCATCGCCTTCAATGTTGGTTTCAGGACCCAATCCAGAGTGATCCGCGGCGCATTGATCCGCAGCAACCCCGAAGCGCCAGTGATGTCTGAGCGCGCCACATCCCAAGCCGTAGTCATGTTCTGAACGGCGGTCTCGGCGAGATCGATAAACCGTGCGCCCGTTTCCGTAAGTGCGACCGAGCGTGTGGTGCGCGCAAAGAGTGGTGTTCCAAGGCGCTCCTCCACCGTTTTGACGGCATGGCTAACGGTGGACGGGCTCATGCCAAGGCTCATGGCGGCCGAGGCGAAGCCTCCCTGCCGGGCAACGGCAATGACAACGGGGACATGGGAGAGAAGGTCGCGATCCATTATTCGATGGTATCGCATAATTCTTTCGAAACAAGGTTAGTTATCAAACTAATCAACTAGGGCCAGATTGGCTGCATCGAATACAAACACCCCCGAGGGAGACACCGAAATGAGCCTTACGACCACAACTCGATTGAACCGCCGCAGCCTGCTGACCGGAACGGCAGCCACTGTTGCAGCACTTCCTGTCCTCTCCATCGCCACCCGGACAACAGCACAATCGAAAGGAACCCTGATCATGGAGAAAGTCACCTTTTCCGTCGA
>CAWUIX010000063.1:0-8361 GCA_963922395.1 uncultured Rhodobacterales bacterium
TCGTGGACATGGACACCTGCGGCCCGATGGTTCTGGACGCGCTGATCAAGATCAAGAACGAGATTGATCCGACGCTCACCTTCCGCCGATCGTGTCGCGAGGGGATTTGCGGATCCTGTGCGATGAACATCGATGGGATCAATACGCTCGCCTGTATCTACGGGATGGATGAGATCAGCGGCGACGTGAAGATCTATCCACTGCCGCATATGCCGGTGGTGAAGGACCTGATCCCCGATCTCACCCACTTCTATGCCCAGCACGCGTCGGTCATGCCCTGGCTGGAGACAAAAACCCGGCGACCAGAGCATGAATGGAAGCAGTCGATCGACGATCGGAAGAAGCTCGATGGGCTTTATGAGTGCGTGATGTGCGCCTCCTGTTCCACGGCCTGTCCGAGCTATTGGTGGAATGGCGATCGCTATCTCGGGCCGGCTGCCCTTCTCCATGCATATCGCTGGATCATCGACAGCCGGGATGAGGCGACGGGCGAGCGGTTGGACGATCTAGAGGATCCCTTCAAACTCTATCGCTGCCACACCATCATGAACTGCGCAAAGACCTGTCCGAAGGGGCTGAACCCCGCGAAGGCGATTGCGGAGATCAAGAAGATGATGGTGGAACGGCACGTGTGATGCGTGTCGCTGCGGGGCTTGCGGTAGCGCTTGTCCTATCCGGACCGGCGCTGGCTCAGGATCCGATGGAAACGCAGCGCTGCGTCTGGAGGTGCCTATCCGAATTCGGGCCAAACACGAACCCGGCCTATCATCAATGCGTCGCGGCGCAATGTACTGCACCCGCCCCCGCTTCACCGTGGGCGTTCATCGATCCGCTTCTGGCGCAGGCGCTCAGTATCCAGCCGGGAGATTTCGGGACGACGCTTTTTCCGGACCACGCCGACCCGAATGTCGCGGAGTACGCGCTTGCGGTGCATTACAGTCCCAACCGGGCGGGCGGGAACTCTATCAGTATCACGGTTGGTGTCTTTCGCCGGATAGCCCAGGGGTGGGTGTTCCATGCGCCGGTGCGCGACCTCTTTGGGCAGGACCCGCGTGATCCAGCGTTCTTTCCTGGGCGCGTTGAGATCACGACAACAATGCCAGGGCCAAATGACCCGCGCTGTTGTCCGACTGTGCCCACCAGATGGTCGGTGGATACAGCGACCGGTGCGGCGGCGCGCCTGAACTGATGCCGATTCTGCTTCTGGCACTCCTCCTCGCCGTCGTCGCCTATCTCTGGTGGCAATGGCGGACGACGACACTCACGCGGGAGTGCCGGTGGCGGCAGCACAAAACAACCGGGGACTGGCGCTGCTCCTATTGTGGGGCGGTGACGGATCAGGGGCCGCCGAAACTCTGCCTGCGCAAAGCTCAGCAGTAGCGTTCGATCCCGAACCATTGGCTGTCGGAATAGCGGGAGCCGTGTGCGAAGCCGACCGGCAGAAGGCGCGCGATCTCAGCGCGGTCCTCGTCTGAGAAGCCGATCTCGTCTGCGGTCGCCAGATCCCGCAGGTGCGCGGCCGTCCGCGTACCCGGGATTGGAATCACGTGCGGGCCTTGGTCCATGGTCCAGGCGATGGCTGTGGCAGACGTGGACCACCCTTTGCTTTGGCAGAACTCCTGAAACGGGTGCAGGAGGGCACAGTTTGCGCTGTAGTTCGGTTCCATGAAGCGGGGGTTCGGCGTGCGGAAGTCGCCGCGAGGAAAGGTCACTGGGTCTGGGAACTGATCTGCCAGCATTCCGCGGGCGACGGGCGAGAAGGCGACGAAGGCGGTGCCCAATTCTTCGCAAGCCTGGATCATCCCGAGCTCGGGCTCTCTGGTCCAGAGCGAGTACTCGCTTTGAACGGCGGCGACGGTATGCACGGCGGCGGCGCGCCGGAGGGTGGATGGCGCGATTTCGGAGAAGCCGATGGAGCCGATCAGACCTTCTTCGATGAAGCCCACCAGCGTTTCGACCACCTCTTCGACTTCGCGCTCCGCCTCGCGGCGGTGGATGTAGAAGAGTTCGACCTTACTGCGACCCAGGCGAGCCAGCGATCCTTCGAGTGAGGCGCGCAGCCGGTCGGGTGCATTCGAATAGTGCCGTTTGGGTTCAAAGTAGATCCCGGCCTTCGTCGCGATCTTCACATCCGCCGGATGGCTCGCCAGATACCGGCCGATCATGATTTCGGAATGGCCCATCCCATAGATTTCGGCCACGTCCCAGTGGTCGACGCCGAGGTCAATCGCGGCGCTCAGGCAATCCTGGCTCTCTTCCTCTGTGGTGGCTCCGTAGATGCCGCCGAAGCTCATGCAGCCGAGGCCGATTGCGCCGACCTGATGGCCGGAAAGGGGACGTGTCTTCATTGTTTCTTCCTTAGGCGAAGGCAGCGGTGAGCGCGATCTCGACCATATCGCCGAACGAGGACTCGCGATCGGCGGAGGGCAGCGCCTCTCCAGTGATCAGGTGGTCCGACACGGTCAGAACGGCGAGCGCTCGGCGGCCATAGCGTGCGGCGAGCGTATAAAGTTCCGCCGCTTCCATTTCGACGCCCAGAATGCCGTGGCGTGTCATCTGCTCATTCAGATCCGGACGCTCGTCGTAGAATACGTCAGACGAATAAATTCCACCGACATGGACCGATACTGATTTTTCCTGGGCAGATTTATACGCGGCGTGAAGCAAATCCCAATCAGCACAGGGGGCAAAATTCAGCTCTTTGAAGATGCCTTTTGACGGGGTTGATAAAGTGGAAGAGGTCATAGCGAGAATGATATCGCGAATGCCGACCTTGTCTTGCATCCCGCCACAGGATCCAATTCTGATCAGGGTCTGCGCCCCGTAATCCTTTATCAATTCGTTTGCGTAGATCGAAAGCGACGGCATGCCCATGCCAGACCCATGGATCGTGACCGGGTGCCCATTCCACGTACCAGTGAAGCCGAGCATGCCGCGCACCTCGTTCACCAGCTTCGGGGCGTCGAGGAAATTCTCCGCCGCCCATTTCGCGCGGTAGGGATCGCCGGGCATAAGCACCGTTTCCGCGATCTCGCCAGGCTGAGCGCCGATATGGATGGTCATGGGATCACCTCCGCTGGGATTGCGGAGGGATCATGGAGGCGGTGCGCCGCGATTGGAAGGGCCTGGCACCGATAACGGCCCGAGTTCGCGGCAAACTTGTGAGGCTTATGCGATCAGATCGCCATTTTTTCGGGATCTGTTCCCTTTGAAATGGCCTCTTTGAACCATGCTGGCTGACGGCCGCGGCCTGACCACGTCTGAGAGGCATCTGCGGGATTGCGATACTTTGGTGCCGCGGGTGCCCGCTTTGCGCCTGCTTTCTTGGTTCCCATCAGATCGTTGAGGGAAAATCCGTGTCTGTTGGCGGCGGCTTCTGCGGCTTCGCGAGCGGCGGTAAGCTGTCTTTTTCCCCGCTCGACTTTTTCTTTTTCGACGTCTGCCGCAAGCTTAGCGAATTCTTTGTCGCTCAGTTTTGAAAGGTTATTTGCCATGGTTTTCTCCCCTAGTTTTGGCGAGAAATAGGGATAACCCCTTGGGAATGCAAACCGGTAATCGTGTTTATTCTATTCTGCGGCCACGCTGCTTGGGGTCGAGAGTTCCACGATATCGAACATAATTCGATTAAGTTCGAAATCTTTCGGTGTGTATATTTTACTGACGCCCAGGTCATTAAGTCTTGCAATATCGCTGTCCGGAATAATTCCGCCAATAATGACTGGGATATCGCCAATGCCGGCCGCACGCATTTCGGACATGAGCTCTTCCACCAACGGGATGTGGCTGCCGGACAGGATGGACAGGCCGATCACGTGCGGGCGTTTTGAAATGGCCGTCTCCACGATGTCCTTTGGCGTCAGGCGGATGCCATCATAGGTGATGTCCATGCCGCAATCGCGGGCGCGGCTGGCGATCTGTTCCGCGCCGTTTGAATGGCCATCGAGCCCGGGTTTGCCGATCAGGAACGTCAGGCGGCGGCCGAGCTTGTCTGACACGGCGTCGACGGCTGAGCGCAGGTCGTCGAGCGCCTCGGTTTTATTCGAAGGAGCCGAAGATACGCCCGTTGGCGCGCGGTATTGACCAAAGACGCTGCGGACGACGTCGCCCCATTCGCCAGTCGTTGCACCCGCGCGAGCGGCGGCGATGGAGGGGGGCATGATATTGCGTCCCTCTCGAGCGGCCGCGCGCAGATCGGCCAGGGCCGCGTTGACGGCAGCTGTATCGCGGGAGGTCCGCCAGTCGTCGAGGCGGCGGATTTGATCGGCCTCGGCTTCGGGATCGGCGACCATGATCGCATCGGGTCCGGAGGTGAGCGGGCTGGGTTCCGCCTCCACGAAGCGATTGACGCCGACGACGGTGGTGTCGCCGGTTTCGATCCCTGTAATCCGGTCGGCGTTGGCCTCGACCAGTCGTGACTTCATGTACTCGATCGCGCTGATGGCACCGCCCATTCCATCGATCTGTGCAAGCTCGGCGCGGGCCCCTTCCTTAAGGCTCTCGACCTTGCGCGTGACGGCGGGGTTGCCGTCAAAGAGGTCATCATATTCCAGAAGATCGCTTTCAAACGCCAGGATCTGTTGCATGCGTAAGGACCACTGCTGATCCCATGGGCGTGGAAGGCCGAGTGCCTCGTTCCAGGCCGGAAGTTGCACGGCACGGGCACGGGCGTTTTTGGACAGAGTCACCGCCATCATTTCCATAAGGATGCGATAAACGTTGTTTTCCGGCTGCTGCTCTGTAAGCCCCAGCGAGTTCACCTGAACCCCATAGCGGAAGCGGCGGAACTTTGGATCTTCGACGCCGTAACGGGTCTGACAGATCTCATCCCATAGCTCGACGAAGGCCCGCATCTTGCACATCTCGGTGACAAAACGGATCCCCGCGTTTACGAAGAATGAGATGCGGCCGACCATGGCAGGAAAGTCTTCTGCTGGGACTTTTTCCCGAAGGTCGTCCAGGACCGCCGTCGCCGTGGCCAATGCAAAGGCCAGCTCTTGTTCCGGCGTCGCCCCTGCTTCCTGCAAGTGATAGGAGCACACGTTCATCGGGTTCCATTTCGGCAGATGCGCGCGGGTATAGGCCGCCACATCGGTGATCATGCGAAGGGACGGCTCGGGCGGGCACACATAGGTCCCGCGGGAGAGGTACTCCTTGATGATATCGTTCTGGACCGTGCCCTGAAGCTTTGAGACGTCCGCGCCCTGTTCCTCGGCCACTGCGATATAAAGCGCGAGAAGCCAGGGCGCCGTCGCGTTGATCGTCATCGAGGTGTTCATCTCTTCGAGCGGGATCTCGTCAAAGAGGGTGCGCATATCGCCGAGGTGCGCGATCGGAACGCCTACTTTCCCGACCTCGCCGCGCGCCAGAGTGTGGTCGCTGTCGTAGCCTGTCTGGGTCGGAAGATCGAATGCCACAGAAAGGCCCGTCTGACCCTTCGACAGGTTGGTTCGATAGAGCGCATTCGACGCTTTCGCGGTCGAGTGACCCGCATATGTTCTGAACAGCCAGGGGCGATCTTTCTGCGGTTGCGACATATGAATGGCCCTCGGCGGATCGTGAAAGATAATTGCGGCTTGGTGTTGTTATGCGAAATAATATGGCGTTGTCAATTCGCCGCGTCGCGGCATTTCTGACCCATGGTGGCTGCGCGCGGATCTGATACTGTTCGGATCAGTGAGAGGGACAGCGGGCTTCGCCGAATGATCTACCTATGCCGTCGTCGGCCAAAGGCTGCGCTTGCGCCAGTGCGGGGCGCCTGATCCCACGTGTGGCGCACAGTTGAACTTCCCCTCTGGCTTCTGGTCCTGATCGTCCTTTTTGCTGCCGTGACCTTTGCTTCACATTTTCTGTTCCCGTCAGTCCGATGGTTCCTGAGGCGTCGGGCGGAACGTCTGGTCGACGAGTTGAACAAGCGGCTTGAGCGTCCGATTCAGCCCTTCAAGCTGGCGCGGCGGACCGACATGATACAAAGGCTGTCCTATGATCCCGCCGTGATGGAAGCCGCCGCCGATCACGCGCACACCACCGGAGTGCGCGAGGACGTGGCCTTCGAGCAGGCACAGAGATATGCACGCGAGATCGTGCCAGGGTTCAGTGCCTCGGCCTACTTCGGCTTTGCGACGCGCGCGGCGCGCTGGCTCTCGACCCGTCTCTACGAGGTTCGGGTTAGCCCTCCGGAGGGTGAGGTCCTTAAGACGATCGATCCGAACGCGACCGTGATTTATGTAATCAATCATCGGTCCAACATGGACTACGTCCTCGTTACCTACCTGGTCGCGTCGCAATCTGCCCTTTCCTATGCGGTGGGGGAATGGGCGCGGATCTGGCCGATGACCCCGCTCATTCGGGCCTTGGGTGGTTACTTTATAAGAAGACGCTCGCGCACGGGGCTCTATCGCCGCGTCCTGGCGCGGTATGTACAGATGGCGACACAAGGCGGTGTCACACAGGCGATGTTCCCGGAAGGAGGGCTGAGCCAGACGGGGCATCTCGCTTCCCCAAAAGTCGGGCTGTTGAGCTATATCGTCGATGGGTTTGATCCTGAGGGGCAGGACATCGTGTTTGTTCCTGTTGGTCTGAACTATGACCGGGTGATCGAGGATCGCATTCTGATTGAAGCGCATCAGAAGGGCGAGCGGCGGTTCCGCGGGAACGTGCCATCGGCGATCGCGTTTTCGGCGCGCTACCTTTGGCGTCGCCTGACGAAGCGGGCGCAGCGGTTTGGGACGGCCGCGGTGAGCTTCGGTGAGCCGCTGTCGATGAGGGACGCGGAGGATCGAACTCCCGATGCGATTGCTGCGGATCTAATGAGCAGGATTGCGCGGGTGATGCCGATCCTCCCCGTGCCTTTGCTGGCTTCGGTGTTCGCAGAGGCGGACGAACCGCTGACCGAAGCCCTCTTGCACGAAGCGGTTGCTGAGAAGATCGAAAGGTTTCGGGGCGGAGGGGCGGTGGTTCTGACGCCCGACGGTGCGGAGGCCACGCTCAAGTCTGCGCTTTGGTCTCTGACGGTCCGGCGAATCGTCGTGGCAGAGGATGGGGTGTACCGCGTCGCCGCGGGCAAGCAGGAGCTGGTCGACTTCTACGCTGCATCGCTGCGCGAAACGGAAGCGGCACTTTGCGGTTCTGCTGCGGTGCCGAAATCCGCGGCGACATAAAATTTCACGAAATGTGAAAAATTGTTTGCAAAATTACTTTGCGAGCTCTACTCCCATGCAAACCGCGCTTGCGATTCTGCGGCGCGGCGTCAAGATTGATGGAGACCTCCTATGGCGCTGGACACAAAGGCCCCTGACATGACGTCCTACGACGCACCTGTAAAAGATCTCTACGATGTGGGTGAGATGCCCCCGATGGGCCACGTGCCCAGCCAGATGCACGCCTGGGCGATCCGGCGTGAGCGCCACGGGGAGCCGGACACCGCGATGCAGCTGGAGGTCGTGGATACACCAAGCATCGATTCCAATGAGGTGCTCGTTCTCGTGATGGCGGCGGGTGTGAACTACAACGGCGTCTGGGCAGCACTTGGTCAGCCGATCAGCCCCTTCGACGGCCATGGTGAGCCCTATCATATTGCCGGGTCTGACGCGGCCGGGATCGTCTGGGCCGTGGGGGAGAAGGTGAAGCGCTGGAAGGTCGGCGATGAGGTTGTCATCCACTGCAACCAGGATGATGGCGACGACGAAGAGTGCAACGGTGGCGACCCGATGTATTCGCCGACGCAGCGGATCTGGGGCTACGAGACGCCCGATGGATCCTTTGCTCAGTTCACGCGGGTGCAGTCGCAGCAGCTGATGCCGCGCCCGAAGCACCTGACCTGGGAAGAGGCGGCGTGCTACACCCTGACACTCGCGACCGCCTATCGGATGCTGTTCGGGCACGAGCCCCACGACCTGAAGCCCGGCCAGAACGTTCTTGTTTGGGGCGCATCTGGCGGTCTAGGATCCTACGCCATCCAGTTGATCAACACCGCGGGCGCCAACGCGATCGGCGTGATTTCCGATGAGGACAAGCGCGACTTTGTCATGGGGCTGGGCGCCAAGGGAGTGATCAACCGGAAAGATTTTAAATGCTGGGGTCAGCTGCCAAAAGTTGGCACCGAGGAATACAAAGAGTGGTTTGCTGAGGCCCGGAAGTTCGGCAAGGCGATCTGGGACATCACCGGGAAGGGCGTGAACGTCGACATGGTGTTCGAGCACCCGGGTGAGGCCACGTTCCCGGTCTCGACCTTTGTCGTGAAGAAGGGTGGCATGGTCGTCATCTGTGCGGGGACCACCGGGTTCAACCTGACCTTTGACGTGCGTTACATGTGGATGCACCAGAAGCGCCTGCAGGGCAGCCACTTTGCCCACCTCAAGCAGG
>CAWUIX010000064.1:0-8347 GCA_963922395.1 uncultured Rhodobacterales bacterium
GCAAAATCGACGAGACCCTGCCATTCCATCCCATTCGGATCGCCGTGCTTACGGTGTCGGATACCCGCACGCCCGAGGACGACCGGTCCGGCGACACACTGGTAAAACGGATCGAGGACGCGGGCCATGAGGTTGCGGCGCGCCTGATCCTTCCGGACGAAAGGGCCGCAATTGCCGATCAGCTGCGGGCGTGGTGCGATGATCCGGAGATTGATGCGGTTCTGAGTACTGGGGGTACGGGTCTGACCGGGCGCGACGTGACGGTCGAGGCCCACCGCGATGTGTATGAGAAAGAGATCGACGCCTTTGGGACCGTCTTCACCATCGTCTCCATGAAGAAGATCGGCACATCTGCTGTGCAATCGCGCGCCTGCGGCGGGGTGGCCAATGGGACCTATCTCTTTGCGCTGCCCGGAAGTCCCGGGGCCTGCAAGGATGCCTGGGATGAAGTTCTTGCTTTTCAATTCGATGCGCGGCACCGACCCTGCAACTTTGTCGAAATAATGCCACGCCTCAACGAGCACTTGCGACGGAAATAAGTGCGGCGCACGTATACGTGAGGGATTTGGAGAAATCCTCACAAGCGCTTACTTTATACACAGCTTCCTGCGCAGGACGGCACTATGCGATTCTTGAGACGAAGTCTCACCGGTTTGTTCCTCTTTGCACTGACCGCGGCCCTCTTGGCCTTCGCGGGCGATCTGGTGCGCGGTGCGCTTCAGGACAGGCTGGCCGATGACGGTCCGTCGCGGCCCGCGCGGGAACGGGTTTTCGCGGTCACCCCGGTTGAGATTGTCCTGTCGAACGTTGCCCCGGAAATCCGGACCTTTGGCGAGATTCAAAGCAGGCGCACCTTGGAGGTTCGGGCCCCTGCGTCCGGGGAAGTGATCTGGCGATCGGCAGACTTTGAAGACGGCGCAGCTGTTGTTGCGGGGCAGGATATCCTTCGGATCGACCCGCAGGATGCGATTGGACGGCGCGACTCGGCCCAGGCTGACCTGATGGAGGCGGAGGCGGACCTGCGCGACGCCCGGCGGCGGCTTGAGATCGCGCGTTCGGAGTTGCGGTCGGCAGAGGATCAGGCGGCATTGCGGGTCCGAGCGCTTCAGCGGCAGCAAGATCTGCTTGAACGGGGTGTGGGCACCGAAGCGGCGGTTGAGTCTGCTGAACTGTCGGCCCAGTCCGCGGATCAGGCCGTCCTGTCGCAAGCCCAAGCCATTGCGCAGTCCGAGGCGCGTGTTGATCAGACCCTTACCGCGCTCGACCGGCGCCGCATTGCCCTGGCAGAGGCCGAACGGCGGCTGGCGGAGACAGAGATAACTGCCGGATTCTCGGGCATCTTGGACGAAGTCACGGTGACGGAAGGTGGCCTTGTCGCCCAGAATGAACGGCTCGCGACGCTGGTCGATCCGACCCGTCTGGAAGTCGCGTTCACCTTGTCGGCCACACAGCACACCCGCCTTCTGGCAGCACGTGGAAGCGTTGCGGGGACACCGATCCGGGTATCCCTGGACGTCGATGGCACGGACATCTCTGCGTCGGGCCGTATTGCGCGGGAAAGCCCAGCGGTTGGCGAAGGACAGACCGGGCGGCGTGTTTTTGCGATTTTGGACGATGCACCCGGCCTGCGCCCCGGTGATTTTGTCACCGTGCGTGTCACCGAGCCCACCATTGAGCGCGTTGCCGTCCTGCCGTCGGGTGCGATCGATGCGGCGGAGACCTTGCTGGTGATCGGGGATGAGGATCGTCTCGAAGTGGCTGAGGTTGAGTTGCTCAGGCGCCAGGGGGATGCGGTGATTGTGCGCGCGACGCATCTTGAGGGGCAGCTGGTGGTGTCGGAGCGGACACCGTTCCTCGGGGCTGGCATCAAGGTGCGGCCCATTGTTCCGGCGGACGCGGCAAGCGAGGAACTGGTGGAACTGGATGAGGCCCGGCGCGCGCGTCTGATCGCGTTCATCGAGGCGAATGAGCAGATGCCGGCGGAGGCCAAGGCCGAGATGCTGGGTCAGTTGCGGCAGGCGCGGGTGCCAAAGGACGTGGTCGCACGGATCGAAGCCCGGATGGGCAGCTGATCCATGAACCCGATCCGCGTCCTTTCCTATTTCACCCGTCACAGGACCGCGGCGAACCTGCTTCTCGCGGTCCTTCTCATTCTCGGGCTGTCGTCCTTCCCGAACATGCGGGCCCAGTTCTTTCCCGACGTCGTGGTAGACAGCATCACGGTCGATGTCAGTTGGGACGGTGCCGGTGCAGAGGACGTTGACCGTGCAATTGTTGAGGTTCTTGAACCTACACTGATCGCCATTGAAGGGGTGAGTGAGGCGAGCACACGCGCACGCGAGGGTCGGGCGTCGATCGAGCTCGAGTTTGAACCCGACTGGGACATGGGTCGCGCTTCGGAGGACGTTCAGACGGCCTTGGAAAGCGTGAGTGACCTGCCGGAGGACTCGGACGATCCGACAGTTCGGCGTCGCGCCTGGTGGGATCGGGTCACGGACGTGGTGATCACCGGACCTGTCGGCGTCGATCAACTTGGTCGGTTCGCCGATGAGTTCGTCGCCCGCCTCTTTGCCGAGGGTGTGACCCGCGCGACGATCCGGGGCGTCGCGGCGCCCGAGATCGTGGTGGAAGTGCCGTCGATCGCCCTGATCCGCCACGACCTGACGATGCAAGAGATCTCTCAGGCCATCGCGGCAGAGGCCGATACGGACCCGGCCGGAACCGTCACCGGCGCCCAGCGCCTCAGGACAGGTGTTGAACGGCGCGGGGCGGAGGAGGTGGGCGCCATCGTGCTCCGGAGCGATCCTGACGGCACGACGCTGACCATTTCCGATGTGGCGACCGTCCATGTGGACGGGATCGACCGCTCGCGCGCCTATTTCGTCGGTGAGAACCCGGCGATTTCCATCCGCGTGGACCGATCGGCCCAGGGCGACGCCATCGATATTCAGCGCACCGTCGAAGAGGTTGCCGATGAGATGGTCGAGACGCTGCCACAAGGCGTGACAATCGACCTGATCCGAACGCGGGCAGAGGCGATCTCCAGCCGCTTGTCGATCCTTCTGGACAACGGTCTGATGGGTCTGGGCCTTGTTGTGCTGCTGCTCTTCTTGTTCCTGAACGCGCGGACCGCGTTTTGGGTCGCGGCGGGCATCCCCGTCGCCATGACCGCGGCGATAGCGATGATGTACGCTGCGGGCCTGACCCTGAACATGGTCTCGCTCTTTGCGCTGATCATTACGTTGGGGATCGTGGTCGACGACGCGATTGTGGTGGGCGAGCATGCCGATTTTCGCGCGCGGCGGCATGGCGAAGACCCCGTCACGGCGGCGGAACGGGCCGCCACGCGAATGTTCTCGCCGGTTTTCGCCGCGACCGTGACGACGATCATTGCCTTCTTTGGCCTCACCGCCATTGGCGGCCGCTTTGGAACACTGATTTCCGACATCCCGTTCACAGTGATCGTTGTGCTGGCCGCAAGCCTGATCGAATGCTTCCTGATCCTCCCCAATCACATGGCACACAGCCTGGCCCATTCGGCGAAGGAGCACTGGTATGACTGGCCGTCGCGGCAGGTCAATCGTGGGTTCCGCTGGGTTCGGGAGCGACTGTTCCGCCCGATGATGGCCGGGGTGATTGCCCTGCGTTATCCGGTGATCGCGGGTGTGATTGTCATCCTCGCCAGCCAGGTCGCCCTCTTCATGTCGGGCGAGGTGCAGTGGCGGTTCTGGAATGCGCCGGAGCGCGGGTCGATCACGGGCAACTTCTCCATGCTGCCCGGAGCAACCCGGGAAGATACGATGGAACAGCTTCGGCTGCTGCAGGAGACAGTCGATGAGGTCGGGGCCAGCTATGCGGAGACCTATGGGCAAAGCCCGGTGGACTACGTCCTGGCCGAAGTCGGGGGCGTGTCTTGGCGTGGTCTGGCGGGATCGGATACGAAAGAACCGGACCAGCTGGGGTCGATCTCGATCGAACTGATCGACGCGGATTTGCGCCCCTACTCGTCCTTCCAGGTGGTCGGGGACCTACAGGAGGCGCTGCGCCGCCATCCAATGTCTGAGACAATCAGCTTCCGGGGGTGGCGGTCGGGACCGGGTGGCAACGCGCTTGAGGTTGAGCTTCTGGGCGCGGATGCAGATACGCTCAAGGCCGCGGCAGAGGCCATAAAGACGCGGCTGGCGGCTTTCCCCGAGGTGTCGGCTCTGGAAGACAGCCTGTCCTACGATCGCGAAGAACTGCTTCTCGACCTCACACCTAGGGGTCAGGCGCTTGGGTTCGATATCGAGGAACTTGGGCGCGAGCTGCGTAACCGGCTGAACGGGATCGAGGCGGCGACATTCCCGGATGGAACCCGGACGGCGGCGATCCGTGTGGAACTGCCGCCCGGAGAGGTGCAGGCGGATTTTCTGGAGCGTATTCAGCTGCGGGCGCCCCAAGGGGGATATGTTCCACTGGCGGATATCGTGACAGTTGAGAGCCGGTCAGGGTTCTCTGAGATCCGGCGCGAGAACGGTCAGCGGGTGGTGACCGTCTCTGGCGATCTGAACGAAGACAATCCTGAGCGCGCGACCCTGATCAGTGAGACGCTGGAGACCGAAATCCTGCGCGATATCGAGGAAGAGTTCGGAGTTGCGACCTCGATGTCCGGGCTTGCAGCACAGGAGCGGGATTTCCTGAACGACGCGTTCCAGGGCTTCATCCTGTGTCTTGCCGGGATCTACCTTGTTCTGGCCTGGGTGTTCTCGAGTTGGACACGGCCCCTGGTCGTCATGTCGGTGATCCCATTTGGCCTCGTTGGCGCGATCTACGGCCATCACGTCTGGGATGTGCCGTTGTCGATGTTCTCTGTCGTCGGGTTGATCGGCATGACGGGAATCATCATCAACGATTCCATTGTTTTGGTGACGACGGTGGACGAGCACGCAAAGTCGCGCGCGCTGATCCCGGCGATCATCGAAGGGACGGCAGATCGGCTTCGGCCCGTTTTGCTGACCACCCTGACGACGGTCCTCGGCCTCACACCACTCCTCTACGAAGGGTCTAGCCAGGCACAGTTCCTGAAACCCACCGTCATCACGCTGGTCTTTGGGCTGGCCTTTGGCATGGTGTTGGTTCTGCTGGTGGTGCCTGCGTTCCTTGCCATTCAACGGGATGTCGGGACCTCGATGCAGGCCTTCCGCCGTGCCTTGCGCAGCCGCGGGATGGCAGGACGTGTTTCGCGGCTCGGTGGGCTGGCCGTCGCCGCCTTGTTCGTGGCAACCGTTCTTCCCGTACTTCTGGACCGGGAGCCGGGCTGGGGGGTTGTTTCAACGCCGGACATGGACCCGCTGGTGATCGCCACTGGCGCCATCCTGGCGGGCACGCTGGCCCTGATCATCGCTTTGTGGGTGGCACTGGGCCTCGGGGTGCGGCGAACCTAGCTGCCGGTGCAGCCCTGAATATCGACCGCGCGGCCGTCGCCGATCACGGTCACACGCACGTCGCTACGGGCCATGGCAAATGGTTTGGCCTCTGGTGGCACCATCTCGGCGATGGTCACCAGCTGCTGACCGGAGCGCCGCGTCTGGGGTTCTGACACCCAGACGGCACGGTCGGCCAGTTCGACCACCGTTTCTTCTTCACTGAAGTGCCGGGGCATGTCGACGGTCACGGTTACGCGGAGCCCATCCGATATTGGTTCGGTTGTACACACAGCTCGGCTGACATCGGCCTCTTCAGAGGTCATGGGACGATCCGAAAGCGCCGCCTGAATCTCCGGGTTTGCAGGAGCTGAGGGCGGAAGGCTGGCCGAAATATCGAGAGAAACGGGGATGCAAACCTCTTCGCACACACCGATGTCCAAGCGGGCGTCGAGGTGGATGTCGGAGCCGTCCGCCTTGGGTCGAATTTCCAGCGGGACGAGCACTTCGTTCTCGTAACCGACGCTCCGCATCCCGTTTTGCCAGAACACCACGGGCACGGGCCAGTGTGCTTCTACCCCACTCACATTTCTGGACTCAGACCAGTTGAGGTTGGGCGGAATCCCGGCATCTCCGGGGCTGCGCCAATAGGTCTTCCAGCCGGGCTCCAGCGTAAGGCGCACCGCCGCAATGTGCCGACCATCATCAAGCCGCCAGCCCGGCAGGACCGTGGCGTCCACGACATCATCGATGAATTGCGCCTGTGCGCCCCCAGCAAGAAGCGTGGCCAGACAGAAGGAGAGAAGAGCACCATTTTTCATCGGGCAGACAATATCGGGCGCGGCTTCAAGGTGAAATCACAATAAGGCGACCGGATGCACGCGCGGCGCGCTTGCATCACACAGGGTCTTGGCCGCACACTTTCCGTGTGACGGAATCGCCCTTGGAAAACCTTACCGGCAAGCTCTTGATCGCGATGCCAGGGATGCAGGACCCGCGCTTTGAAAAAAGCGTGATCTTCCTTTGTGAGCATTCGTCGAAGGGCGCGATGGGGCTCATCATCAACAAACCGACACCAGAGGTGCGACCGGAGGATCTTCTCGAACAGTTGGGAATCGAGGATGGCCCGGGGGCGGAGCAGTTGAATGTCCATTTCGGCGGGCCAGTGGAACACGGGCGCGGCTTTGTGCTGCATTCGCGCGACTATGCGCAGAACACATCCACCCTGCCCGTCACGGCTTCGGTGGGGATGACTGCAACGCTCGATATCCTGCAGGACATTGCATCCGGCGATGGGCCGGAGAAGTCGATTCTGGCGCTTGGATATTCAGGGTGGGGGCCCGGCCAGCTTGAAAATGAGCTGCAGGCGAACGGTTGGCTCACCGCTGATGCTGACCCCGATATCGTGTTCGACTTTGATCCAGAGGGGAAGTGGGTCGCCGCGCTAAAGACGCTCGGGATCGACGTGCATGTCCTGTCGTCTGAGGCCGGTCACGCCTGAGACGGTCGGGGAGCTGCCGCTCGGCGCAGCCTGTCGTTGATCGCTCGGCCAAGGCCAGATTCGGGGATCGGTGCCACAGCGATTCTTGCGTCTGATCCTCTGTCCAGTTCTCGGAGATGTCCAAAGAGGTTTGCCGCCGCCTCTGTAAGATCGCCATTTGCCGACAGATTCAAATCCCCAGCGATGGGCCCGAAGCCCAGGAGTTGTTCGTCAGGCCGGGCGGCATCGGCATTCAACCGCAACGACGCGTTCGGGGCGTAGTGTGAGGCCAACTGACCAGGGGCTTCGATCGCGTCTTCCGTGCCGACGACCGAAATCGCCGCGCCAAGGCAGGCCTCTGCCGCCTCGATTGGTAAGCCTCCGGGGCGAAGCAAACGAGGCCCGTCAGGTCCGCAGGCGATGATCGTTGATTCCAGGCCAACCTCGCAGGCGCCTCCGTCCAGCACGGCGTCGATCTTTCCGTGGAGGCCATCGAGGACATGGTCCGCAGTTGTGGGACTCAGGCGACCCGATGGGTTGGCGGACGGCGCCGCGACAGGACACCCTGCCTCTTGCAGGAGGCGTTGCGCCAATGGATGCGCGGGCACGCGTAAGGCAACCGAAGGCAGTCCGGCGGTGACCAGCTCGCTCAAACCCGAACTCGCATTCAGCGGCACGACCAACGTCAGTGGCCCGGGCCAGAACGCCTGTGCGAGACTCTCTGCTGTTTGACCGAACTGACCAAGGGCGCGCGCCATCTCGATGGTGGGGACATGCACGATCAACGGGTTGAACGAAGGCCGCCCCTTGGCCTCGTAGATCCCTGCGACCGCGAGACCGTTCCGAGCGTCCGCCCCTAGCCCGTAAACCGTCTCTGTCGGGAACGCGACAAGGCCGCCTGAGCGGAGCATCGCGGCCGCCGATGCAATGCCATCCGGATCGGCCTCCAGGCGTTTTGTCTCTTTGAGGGTCATCGCTCTGACGCAGCGTTCCTGTTGTCGCCGGCTTCTTCGCGGACCATCGTCCACGGGATCAGTTCCGTTAAACCACCCCGCGTCCATTGCCAAGCACGTCAGGGAAAGGACACCATGCCATATCGCGCACCTGTCGAAGATATTCGCTTTCTTCTGGACCACGTGACCGGATTTGACAGGGTGCGCGCGTCCGGTGCGCATGAGGCGGCAGACGCGGATCTCATGGCGGCGATCCTTGGTGAGGCCGGAACACTTTGCGACGAAGTGATCGCGCCCCTGCAACGGCCGGGCGATCTGAACCCCGCACGGTTGGAGAATGGCGTCGTGCGCACCTCGCCGGGGTTCGACAAAGGGTACAATGCGCTGGCAGACGGCGGTTGGGTCGGGATGCTCGCGGACCCGGCGCATGGGGGCATGGGACTGCCCACGAGCCTCGCCATGGCGGTGCATGAGATGCTGTCGGGGGCGTGTCTTGCGCTGCAACTGAACCC
>CAWUIX010000065.1:0-8324 GCA_963922395.1 uncultured Rhodobacterales bacterium
ATATCCAAAGCCCCATCGTACTGTTCAATGGCCATGTAGTTTCGCAACCGTAGCTTAAACCAGAGATGCTGGTTTTCGGTTGGCTCATGGGCTTCCCAAACTCGGGAGCCACAAAGCGAGCGCAGGGAAAAGGACAAGCAGAACAACGAGCAACAGCGAGCAAACGATAAACGGGATCGCAGCTAGATAGATCTGGCGCATCGTTGTGTCCGAGGGCGCAACGCCCTTCATCACAAAGAGCAAAAGCCCAAAGGGTGGCGTTGTAAAGCTGATCTCCAGCGCCAAGAGCATGATCAGCCCGAACCAGATTGGATCGAAGCCGAGGCTTAGCGCCAACGGAAAGAAGATCGGCACCGTCAGGAGCATCATTGAAATCTGCTCCATAAACATTCCGAGGATGAGGAGGACGCAAAACATGACGACCAGCATGTAGATCGGGTCAAGCTCGAACCCGGTCGCCCAGTTGATAAGCCCGCGCGAGGCCCCTGAGAAGGCCAAGAGCTGGCTGAAGGTCGCAGAGCCGAAGACGATCAGATACGCCATGAGCGTGACGCGAAGGGCGCCACGGATCGAGGCCTTGATCGCTTCCCATGTGAGGCATCGGTAAAACAGCGCAAGGATCAAAACGCCCAAAGCGCCAAAGGCGGCGGCCTCCGACGGAGTCACGATGCCGTTGATCATCATCACAACGATCACGACCATAAGGCCAATCATCGGAATGACGTCGCGCAGAAGGAGGCCGATCTTTTCAGCGATTGTCTGATGCTCGACCTCGTAAGGCGGGGCTGCTTCGGGATCCATGCGGGTCTGTAGAAAAATCGTGCCGAGGTAGAAGGCCGCAAGGATCAGACCTGGGATCACACCCGCGATCAGCAGCGCGCCAACGTCGATTTGCGCCAAGGTCGCCAAGAGGACTGCAAGCGCTGATGGAGGGATGATGATGGCGAGGCCACCGGTGCCGAGGATCGGGCCGATGGACATGTGTTTCTTGTAGCCGCGTCGGGTCATCTCGGGGACCATGAGCGACCCAAGAAGCGCCGTTGATCCCATCGAGGAGCCAGAAAGCGTAGAGAACCCCGTACCACCGAGAACTGTCACATAGCTCAGGCGCCCCGGCAATCGGCCCAAGAGGCGGTCGATGGCCGAGTAGATCCGACTGCCGAGGCCGGTGTGAAAGAAGATCTCACCCATCAGCAGGAACAACGGGATCGGCACAAGGGCGAATTTTGACAGCGAGCCCCAGCCGTTGTTGAGGAGCGCGACAATGCCCCGCTCGCCCCCCATGAAGACCCAGGCGCCGATGATGTTGGCGGCCAGAAAGGCTAGCGCCACGGGCATGCCAAGCGCCATGAGCACCATGATGCTGCCGATCAGCAGGGCGAGGGCTTCGAACCATTCCACTATTCGTGGATCCCTGCCTCGCCCGAGTGCATCAGTTCGCTTCCAAATACGAAACGGGCAAATTCGATGGCCATGAAACTGAACGCGATGGGGAAGGTGATGGTCAGGAGCCAGCGCGGGTAGAAATAGGCGCGCACGTCATAGTCGTTGCGTTCGACATTGGTCAGGAAGAGCTCAAGCCCGTACCATGCGAGGATCAGTGAAACGGCCACGCAGGCCGCGGCGACGCCGCGGCTGACAATCCGGCGCAAGCGGGGGCTGAGCGCGGCGGTCACCAACTCAATGTGGACATGACCGCGCTCGCGCACGAGCCAGGGTGCGCCAAGCATCGTCATGTAGAGAATTCCATATTCGGCCGATGTGAACAGCCAGGCCCATGGCTGTATCCCGATGTTGCGCATTGCGACGGACAAAACGACCGAAACCATCAGCCAGACGAGCGTTCCCGCCGCGATCAGGGCCATGAAAACCAGCAAAGCGTCGTAGATCCGGATCAGCGCGCGCATGGAAACCTTTGGGCGTAATGCGACCCGGAGCCGAAACGCTCCGGGCCAGAGTCATGGCAGCCTATTGGTCGGCTGCGGGATCGTAAAACAGTTCGATCAGACGGTCATAGTTGGCCGTGCCGCCGGGCTGTTCGGCCATCAGGCCTTCCATCCGTTCCCAGTTCTTTTCACGTGCAGCCAGAAGGTAGGCGGCTTTTGCGTCACCTTCGAGCGAGACAACGTTCATGCCCTGTTCGTCCAATGCGGCGAAATCCTCATCACGCTTGGCGCGCAGTGCGTTCACGCTGTCGATCTCATGCTGGATGGCGACGTCCTGAACGATTTCTTTCGCTTCGTCCGACAGCTCGTTCCAGCGGTCGAGGTTCACGATCACGCCGAGGTCGGTCGAGAAGAAGCACGGCTCGATCCGGTAGTTGAGGAATTCGTTCCACTTCAGGTCGATGAGGCCGATCTGGGTCCAGCCGGTTGCGTCAACCACACCACGCTGAAGCGCGGAATAGACTTCGCCAGTCGGAAGGTCGATGACCTGTGCCCCAAGGTAGTTCGTGAAGAACGCGTTATAAACCGCGTTGCCGCGGAGCTTCAGGCCTTCGACCTCAAGGTTGCCGTCGGCGTCAAAGGTCGGCGCTTCGCGGGTCCAGAGGTTGTAGCAGACGCCGCTGTCGAACCAGCCGAGGTATTTGAGGCCCATCTTTTCCTGATGGATCTCGTCGATCAGCGCGATGCCACCGTTCTGACGGGTCCCGATCGCGGTCAGGTTTGATGCAACGAGAGCGTCTTTCTCCGGAAGCGCGCCGCCGTAAAACGAACCCGGGGTGTAAACCATGTCGACGATGCCGTCGCGAACCGCATCGGGCTGCTGGAACATGCCGATGGCTTCCGGGCCACCGCGAACTTCGATCTGAACGACACCTGCGCCAGCTTCGTTCACCTTGTCGACGAATGACAGGAAGCTTTGTGTGTAGATCAGCGTTTCCGGGAATGCGTGGACGGCAGTGATCGTCTCTTGCGCCTGGGCCACGGCCCCGACGGTCATGGAGCCAGCAATGATACCGGCTGCGAGTTGCATCTTCATGGGTAGTTCCTCCTATCCCCAGTGCCAGTGCCCTGGCGCCTCACGTGGCGAGCTATGTCGTGGCTCGCGGTCATCCAGCGGTTTCCTCTACCGGAACCACCCACGGCGACGTCTTCACGCGCAGTGCCCGAAATGCCGAGATGGCCGGGCGGTGGTGTTCCGTTAGGTCGATGTCGTCCCATCCATTGATCAGTTTTTGGGCCCAGGCCTCGCTCAGCGAGAAGGGGATGGTCTGGTTCCCGACCATTATCGTTCTTGTTTCGATGTGGACGCTCAGCTCAACTTGGGCCTCGCCGATCTGCGCGATTAGCCGGTCGGCATCCTCCTCGGCTATCAGCGCGGGCAGGAGGCCGTTATTGACGGAATTCGAGGCGAAAATATCGCCAAAGCTCGGAGCGATGACCGCGCGGATGCCGAAGTCGACAAGTGCATAGACCGCGGCTTCGCGGGACGAACCGCTGCCGAAGTTGCGACGTCCGACAAGGATGGACGCGCCCGGATGGCAGTTTATAGGGAAGTTCGGATGAGGTGCACCGTTGCCGTCAAAGCGCATGTCATGGAGCAGAAAGTTGCCGTAGCCGTCGGCCCTTGGGGTCGACATGAAGCGGGCCGGGATCAGTTGGTCCGTGTCGACATTCTCAATGTCGAGTGCGATGGCTTCGCCCTTGTGCTCCGTCCAGCCGCTCATGCCGCGTCCCGCCCTTGCAGCATCGGGCGCACATCGGCCAGGTGGCCGGTCACAGCTGCCGCGGCGACCATGGCCGGTGACATTAGATGCGTCCGTGCGCCGCGCCCCTGACGGCCGCGAAAATTACGATTGGTGGTCGATGCGCAGCGCTTGCCGGGTGCTACGGTGTCACCGTTCATGGCAACACACATCGAACAACCCGCGCCCACCCAGTCGAGGCCTGCGTCGATGAATATTCGGTCCAACCCCTCGGCTTCGGCCCGTGTCTTGATCTGCTGCGATCCAGGCGAAACGAGCCCCGGTACCTTCGACCGACGACCGGCCAGCACGGCGGCGGCGGCGCGCAGATCTTCGATCCGGGCATTCGTGCAAGAGCCGATGAAGACCTGATCGATCTGGACGTCCGTCAAAGCCATGCCTGGTGTCAGACCCATATATTCGATGGCGGTCATGATCCGTTCGGCGTCGGTCTGAGAAGCATCGCTCGGGCTTGGCACCGTTGCCGTTACCGGTAGGGCGTCCTCCGGAGACGTCCCCCAAGTGACGATGGGAGCGATCTCGGCGGCATCTATGGTCACATCCCGGGCGAAATCTGCGCCATCATTGGAATGAAGCGTTCGCCAGTAATCGACGGCTTGATCGAAGGCAGCACCCTTTGGCGCGTATGGCCGACCTTGGATGTAATCAAAGGTGGTATCGTCCGGCGCGATCATGCCGAACCGCGCACCTCCTTCGATAGATAGGTTACAGAGCGTCATCCGCCCTTCCATCGACAGTGCACGGATTGCGTCGCCCGCATACTCAACCGCGTGGCCTTGCGCCCCGCCGGTCCCAAGCTTGGCGATCCAAGCCAGAGCAAGATCCTTGGCGCCGACACCGGGCGCCATTTGGCCGTTCACCGTGATACGCATGGATTTCGGTTTGGTCTGCCAGATCGTCTGCGTTGCCAGTACATGCGCGACTTCCGTAGCGCCAATTCCAAAAGCGAGTGCGCCGAACGCGCCGTGTGTCGATGTATGGCTGTCGCCGCAGTTTATCGTGAGACCCGGCAACGTCAGGCCCTGTTCGGGGCCAATCACATGGACGATCCCCTGGCGCGGGTCTTTGAGGCCAAAGCATGTCACACCATGCTTGGCGGCATTGGTCTCGAGCGTGTCGATCATCCGGGCAACCGCCGGGCTCGCGGCCGGACCGCGCGTCGGCGCATAGTGATCCACGACACCGAACGTGAGACCCGGTTCTGCAACGCGGGCGCCGCGCGCCGCGAGCTTAGCGAAGGCGTGATGTGACCCCTCATGCACCAGATGCCGATCGACCCAGAGAAGTGAGCGGCCGTCTTCACTCGCCATGATCTCATGAGCATCCCAGAGCTTATCGAGGAGCGTCGTCACGTATCGCGCGCTCCGATCACCGGTTCCCAATGACGGGCTTCTCCTGCTCCGATGCGAGTCATGCTCATTTCAAGTCGGAACCTGTCTGGTCTGTAGAGCGCTGACAGGTGCTCTACGCCGCGTCCGTTCGAATCATGGACGACTCTTTCGAGCCAGAGGAGCGGCGAGCCAACGGACACCTCCAGCGCCGCGGCGACGTCCGGACCGGCGAGGGTGGCCGTGACGGATTGATCCGCGCCCTCGACCTGAACACCGCTGCGCTCGAGGAGGCGAAAGAGCGGTTGCGTCGCCAGATCTGTCTCGTCGTAATTTCGCGCGATGTCCTCGGGGACGTGTGTCGTCAGATAGGAGAACGGCTCTCCATCCGACAGGCGCACGCGAACGGCAGTTTGAACCCGAGCATCCTTTGAAAGGCCGAGAGCATTCGCGACCGATTTCGGGGCCGCCCTATACGAGAACGACAGCAGGCGTGCTGTTGTTTTTCGATCAAATTCAACGAGTTGTGGAATGAGTGTTGCGAAGTTTGCCGCGATCTTTTCGTCTTTGCCACGCTGCGAAAGAACAACCGATCCTGCGCCCGTCTTCTTCTCAATCCATCCATCGGCTGCAAGCGCCTCAAGCGCACGCCGAACAGTGATCCGGCTGACATTCAACGTCTCTGCCAAACGGTTCTCACCGGGAAGAAAGTCACCCTCGCCGTACCTTCCATTTGAAATATCGTCACGGAGCAACAGGTATACCCGACGGGTTTTGCCGCCTTCGGGGATTGTGTCCTGCGTGTGGATGGTCACCGCCGCATGTCTCCTGTTGGATGCCGAAACGCTGGAGCGATGAAGGCACTGGCCCGGAAAACCTGATACCTTTTCGACAGATCTTTTGAACTTTTCATAAGCCAAAATCTGTTATAATTAAAGTACAGATATTGGGGGAGAGAATGCCGATCGTCGAGGCGCATATATTGGAGGGCTATTCAGCGCAGGAGAAATCGCGGCTGACCGCGGCTTTGACGGATGCCGTGCGCTTCGTCGTACCTGCAAGCGACGAGGCCGTGACGGTGATGGTCCACGAGATGGCGCCGGAAAACTATGCGCGCGGTGGGCAGTCACGCACTCCGGCACCCGCACTTCCCGATCCGAGGGAGATCGCGCTTGGCTTTCTGGCGGCGATGGAGGCGCGGGAGATCGAGAAAGCAGAAGCGATGTTGGCCACTGGGTTCCGGATGCGTTTTCCGGGCGCCCGACCGATGGCATCGATCGAAGAACTGATCGATTGGGCCAGGGACCGGTATCGGTTTGTTAAGAAGACCATCTCAACGACCGAGGCGTTTCACGCTGATGGATGCGCCGTCGTTTATGTGATCGGGACGCTTTCGGGTGAATGGCCCGACGGAGCGCCTTTCGAAGGCATCAGGTTCATTGATCGGTTCGAAATAATGAACGGCAAAATCGTTTCTCAGGACGTGTGGAACGACATCGCCGAGGAGCGGGCAACGTGAGCGAAGCGATTGATCCGATTACACTGGCCGTTCTGGCCGGGCGGATGGAACAGATCGCGGATGAGATGGATGCGACGCTCTTCCGAGCGGCATTCAATCCCATCATCGCAGAAGCCCATGACGCGTCGCATGGCCTCTACCATGCTGATACCGGCGACACGCTCGTGCAGGGCAAGTCCGGGTTGCCGATCTTCGTCGGCGTTATGTCGTTCGCCGTTAAAGCGGTCATCGATAAGGCCGCGGAAGCTGGCGACCTGACCGACGGCGATACCTATATCTTCAATGACGCGCACATGGGCGGGACGCATCTTTCCGACATGCGCCTTGTGCGCCCTTACTTCCGGAATGGGGAACTCTTTTGCTATCTCGCCAGCGTCGGCCACTGGCATGATGTCGGTGGCGCAGTTCCCGGAAACTACAATCCCTCTGCGACGGAAGCTTTCCAGGAAGCGTTTGTCCTTCCGCCCGTCAAGCTGATCCGGGGCGGGGAGATGCAGCAGGATATTGTCGACATTCTCCTGCGGAATACGCGGCTTCCTCAATCCGCGATGGGCGACCTCAACGGTCAGCTTGGCGCGTTGGACCTTGGACAAAAGCGCTTGGACGAATTGCTGGACGAGTACGGCGCAGCGACCGTCAGGGCCGCCCTGGATGCGCTTGGAAACCGGGCGGAGATGTTAATGCGGGCTGAGCTTTCAGCGCTGCCCGATGGTCGCTGGGTAGCGGTCGATTACCTCGACAATGATGGGATCACCGATGAGGCGCTGCCGATCAAGGTTGCGCTCGAAATCAGTGGTGACCAAATGGTGCTGGACTTCGAGGGGACCGCGCCTGTGACCGCCGGGCCGGTCAACATTGCGATGCCGACCGCCGTTGCGACAGCCTACGTGGCGATCAAGCACATCTTCCCGGATCTTCCGGCGAATGCTGGGGTGATGCGTCCGGTCGACGTTCGGGTGCCCGAGGGTTCGCTTTTGTCGGCTGAGTTTCCGGCTCCTGTGGGCGGATACACTGAGACGATCCTGCGCATGATCGACGTAATCTTTTCCGCAGCCTCGCAAGCTGCTCCGGAGCGTGTCGTCGCCAACGCTTATGGGACCATCAATGCGCTCTCGATTGCGGGCAAGCGCGCCAATGGCCAGCCGTGGGTGATGTTCAGCTTCTATGGCGGCGGCCATGGCGGCAGCATCGAAAGTGACGGCCTCAACCACGGGAATGCGCCGATCTCGACAGCGACGATCCCACCAATGGAGATCCTTGAGGCTGCCTATCCCGTGATGTTCCGGGAATGGGCCCTACGCCCCGACAGTGCGGGCGCGGGCGCCCATCGTGGCGGGCTTGGCGCCATTTATGAAATTGAAGTTCTCGAAGAAAAGGCTGAGGCATTTCTCTTCGGCGAGCGCGGGCGTTTCTCACCCAACGGCGTTGCGGGCGGTGATGGTGGCGCGATGAACGTCTTTCACTATGAGCAGGACGACGGCTGGCAAACGCCGCCTTTGGCCTCAAAGATGCTGGGTATCAAACTCAAAAAGGGTCAGGCGGTCCGGCTCGAGACACCGGGCGGCGGTGGCTACGGCGCGCCAAACGATCGCTCCGCCGCGGCCGTCGCGAAGGATGTGGCGCTTGGCTATCTGACACCAGAACGGGCGACAGAGCTCTATGGATCAGCCTGGAGGGAAGCGCGCCAATGAGCCGGATGATTGGCGTCGATGTCGGCGGAACCTTTACGGATGTCTTTGTGCTCGACGAGGCTTCGGGCTCAGCCAAC
>CAWUIX010000066.1:0-8295 GCA_963922395.1 uncultured Rhodobacterales bacterium
ACGCTACACGACGCTCGGGATGGCGACAGATCAGGGCAAAACCTCGAACATCAACGGCCTGGCCGTCCTCTCCCAGTCGCTTGGTGCGAAGATCCCAGAGGTGGGCACGACAACCTTCCGCCCGCCCTACACGCCAATCTCCATGGGGGCGATCGCGGGTGAAGCGCGCGGGAAGCTGTTCCAGCCAATCCGCAAAACCCCGATCCACGGTTGGCATGAAGAAAATGGCGCCCACTGGGAACCTGTCGGTCACTGGCGGCGGTCTTATGCGTTCCTGCAGGAGGGCGAGAGCATTCATAACGCGGTCATGCGCGAGGTGAAGACCGCCCGCGAAGCCGTTGGTTTGCTTGACGCATCCACACTGGGAAAGATCCTCGTCAAGGGTCCGGATGCCGGACGTTTCCTCGATATGATGTACACTAACATGATGTCGACGCTGCCGGTGGGCCGCTGCCGCTATGGCCTGATGTGCACCGAGAATGGGTTTCTCACAGACGACGGCGTAGTTGCCCGCCTGGATGAAGATACCTGGCTCTGCCACACCACCACCGGGGGTGCCGATCGCATCCACGCACACATGGAGGAATGGATCCAGACCGAGTGGTGGGACTGGAAGGTCATGACCGCAAATGTGACAGAACAGTACGCTCAAATTGGTGTTGTTGGGCCGGATGCACGCAATGTGATAGAGGCGTTGGGCGGCGATATGGACCTCTCCGCCGCGGCACTACCTTTCATGCAGTGGGCCGATGGCAAGATCGGCGATTTCGATGCCCGCGTGTTCCGCATCTCTTTCTCTGGTGAGCTTTCTTACGAAATTGCTGTCCCCGCCTCTCAGGGTCGTGCCTTCTGGGACGCGCTTATAAAGGCGGGCGCACCGTTCGGCATTGCCCCTTACGGTACAGAGGCGCTCCACATTATGAGGGCCGAGAAGGGATTTATCATGATCGGGGACGAAACCGATGGCACGGTGATCCCACAGGATCTGGGTCTGAACTGGGCGATCTCGAAGAAGAAAGAGGATTTCCTCGGCAAGCGTGCACAGGAGAGGGCGCATATGACCGATCCTGACAGGTGGAAGCTTGTTGGCCTCGAGACCTTGGATGGTTCCACGCTGCCGGATGGCGCGTACGCCATGGCCGAAGGCCGCAATGCGAACGGGCAGCGCAATGTACAGGGCCGCGTGACGTCGACCTATCACTCGCCGACGCTGGGCAAGGGGATTGCGATGGGACTGGTAAGACACGGACCGGACCGCATGGGAGACATACTGGATTTCAGCAATCCGGGCGGAAACCCGATTCAGGCAAAGATCGTGTCGCCGGTCTTCTATGACCCGGACGGGGAGAAGCAGAATGTCTGAGATCCAGAGCGCGCTTCCCGACGCCCAATATGATGGCGCCGTTGCGGTCACTGAAGCCGGCCTTCGCGGGATGATCACACTTAAGGGCGACCTGGCATCGTCCCCTCTTCAATCGGCAGTTACCGCTCTGACGTCCGCAAGCTTTCCGGAGCCGAACACGGCATCGGTTGACGGGGAGCGCGGTCTACTCTGGATGGCGCCCGACGAAATCCTTATCCTGCTTCCATATACGGACGTCACGGCCGCCCTCACAACGATCGCCGAAAAGCTATCAGGCGAACCGCACCTCGCTGCCAACGTCTCAGATGCACGTGCGGTCTTCACCCTCAGCGGCACCTTGGTTCGCGATGTGTTGGCTAAACTCACGCCCGCGGACATGTCGTCTAAGGGCTTTCCAGTCGGCGCCTTTCGCCGGACGCGGTTCGCTCAGGTTCCAGCGGCACTCTGGATGAAAGACGATACAACGGTCGAGCTGATCTGTTTCCGATCCGTGGCCGAGTATATGTTCGATCTACTCTGCCACGCGGCAGATCCATCCGCACCTGTGGATCATTTCACCACCTGAAGTCGCCACAATGATGCCGATTACACTTGACGCTCAAGGGCGGTCGGCACAGGTATGCCGCAAGATTACCTGCCAGACCGAAAAGGGGGCTCCCATGGCTTTCGAACTTCCCGATCTTCCTTACGCCCACGATGCACTTGCCGCGAAAGGCATGAGCCAGGAGACGCTGGAATACCACCACGACCTGCACCACAAGGCCTATGTCGATAACGGCAACAAGCTGATCGCGGGCACCGAATGGGACGGCAAGTCGATGGAAGAGATCATCGTCGGCACTTATGACGCCGGCGCCGTTGCGCAGAACGGAATCTTCAACAACATCTCGCAGTTGTGGAACCACAACCAGTTCTGGGAGATGATGGGCCCGGGCGACAGCGGCATGCCTGGCGAACTGGAAAGCGCGCTTGTCGAAGCTTTCGGTTCGGTCGATGAGTTCAAGTCTCAGTTCTCCGCTGCGGGTGCTGGCCAGTTTGGCTCGGGCTGGGCCTGGCTCGTGAAGGACACCGATGGCTCGCTGAAAGTGACAAAGACTGAAAACGGTGTGAATCCACTCTGCTTCGGCCAGACCGCTCTTCTCGGCTGCGATGTATGGGAGCATTCCTACTACATCGACTTCCGTAACAAGCGGCCTGTCTATCTCACGAACTTCCTCGACAACCTCGTGAACTGGGAAAACGTCGCTTCGCGGATGTGATGCGAACTGAATTGTCAGTGGGAGGCCTCGGAGTGATCCGGGGCCTTTTTTTTGCTTTGTTGTGTTCTCGGATTGGTTGCCCCCTTTGATCTGGAAGCTTTGACGGCGCTGATATTCGGCAGGGCTTTGCTCGCTTGGGGACAATGATCAGACGAGATGTGCGCGTCGCAAGTATGTTAGACGGGCAATTACAGGGTTTCAGGATATAACCGGAGTGACGTGAATAATGCGAATAACCAGGGCAGTCGTCACCATTATTCTCCTCGCTTTCGGTAATTCGGCCTACGGCGCGGAACATCGCGTTGTCGCTGAAGCCGGAGATATCCAGGCTCTCCTTGCGTCGGGCGACGTAAAGGGCGGTGACCATGTGATCCTGGAGTCTGGCTATTACGGAAGCATCATTATCCGCGGAATGGCGTTTGATCGGCCGGTTCATTTGATCGCCGCGAAGGGGGCACGAGCGAGGATAGATCGCTTAGTGATTGGGGGAAGCGTGAGTTGGCGGATCGAGGGCTTGATTGTCGGGCCGGAAACCGGCGTCGAATCTGGCGAACCGCTTGTGCACATACACGACAGTAGCGATATCCGTCTTGATCGACTGACTGTTGCATCCGCAAAGGACACAAGCGACTGGGCACCGGCAGATTGGCGCCGCTTCGCCCGAAATGGCATCAGGCTGACCGGGAGCGACATATCCGTCTCCAACAGTTTCATTCGCAATGTTCGCCACGGCATCACGTCTTACAGCGATGGTGCGTTAGTTGAAGGTAACGTCGTAGAATTGTTCAGCGGCGACGGCATTCGTGGGCTTGGGGACAACTCCGTTTACCGCGGCAATACAGTTTCTACCTGCGTTGACGTGGACGAAAATCACGACGATGGTTTCCAGTCCTGGTCACTCGATGCGGAAGGCCGCCCGGGGAAAGGGGTTGTGCGCAATGTCCGTGTTGAGAACAACCTGATCTTAAACGGCGAGCATCCCTTGGCTTGCCGCCTCCAGGGCATCGGTTTGTTTGATGGCCTGTATGAGGACTGGGTGATCCGGGAAAACACCGTAATCGTTGATCACTGGCACGGCATAACTGTCATGGGTGCTCGCAGAGTCGAAATCGTTGAAAATACCGTTGTGGACAGCGCTCCGGGGGAGCCTGGGGCACCCTGGATCACGATTACAGCACATAAAGACGGTCGGATCGCAGAGGACAGCACGATCGCCAACAACGTTACTTTGCCCTGGTCTGGCGGAAGCCGTTCTCCGTTTTCCCAGCCCCAACCCGGCGTCACTTTGTTTGGGAACCGGGTAGTGAATTCGATGGAAGAAGCGCTCAGTGATCAAAGATAGTGACTCATGGTTGTCCGAGGATTGGGCGGAATTGATCAGTTTTTGTGGGTCAAATTTGCTGTGCTATGTTCGCGCGGGCCCGGTTCGGCTTGGTGTGGGCCTTTTGGCTCGGGAGCAAGAACAAGCTTGATGAGTGTTCTGGTCATGTAGGGCATCGAATTTACAAGCTAAGCGAAGTCGACCTTTTCATTCGGGTTCGTCTAAGTGCGACGCCAAGGCTGAGTGCTACTCCCGCTCCGAGCAAGACAATAGGAACCCACCGGCCCGGTGTGAGGAAGGCGATAGACCGTGCTGGCACAACAATAGTGTTTTCCAGAGATGCCCACTTGTGAACTACCGCTTCGGCAAACGCGTCGGTGGTAATCATGTCAGTAAAGTCCCGGCGGCTTCTATATCGCACGAAGACGAGACCGTCGAACGAGGATGCATCTGATCCCAACGTGTCTACCAAAAGGCCAAGTGGAGTCACGTAGATCAAAGGATAACTGCCCCGCGCGAGTAAATTCGGGATCACGTGTCGGGCATACTCGGCGTTGGCCTCGCTTGCTGTAACGATACTCGTCTCGTAGCCATCTGGATAACGTGCCTCGCTTCGGAACTCGAGAATGTTGATCATAAAGAAGGGCTGACCGTCATCAGAGGCAAGGAAGTCCTCCAGTTCCGAGATCATGTGGAGAGATGCATTCGCGTCGGGAGCCTCGGATTGTACCTTTCCGCTCAGCACGGTCATAGCGGCGGCGACCTCATCGTCGCTCATCGGCCCCTGCAGGGAGTGATGCCAACTGAGAAATCCCAGGTAGAGCAGGGCAACTGGGCCCCAGATCAGGAGGTATGAACGCATGGCCAACGTCTTTTTGCCGAGGGTGTCTGCCTTATACGCACAGGCTCCGGGGTTCCGTCGCGATCGCTGCGACTTGACCATTCATCAAAGGAAGATTCGTTCCTGCAAGGAGGAGAGAGGAAAACGAATGAGCCGCGGTTGACGATTATCCGCCTGCAAACTCCTTAGACAGGTAGATCCGATCCCTCCCCGGTATTTTCCCCGGAACCACCATACGTTCACTGTAGCCCAGAGCACCGTAGAAAGCGGGAGCTTGATATCGAAAAGTGTCCAGAACAACACCTTCAAGCTTCAGGTCCTTCGCGAACTCTTCGGCACATTCCAACAGCTGAGATCCCACTTTCTTGCCACGGGCCTCCTCGGACACGGCAAGGAACTCAACATAGAGCCAGTCGTAAAGCCGGTAGCCGTTGATTGTTCCCACCCGCTCGCCACGGTCCAACGCCTCGAACGCGAATTCCTCGTATCCGAAAGGATGCCCTTGATCTTCGGCAAACCTATCGATCACATCATCCTTAAACTCTTGAACGCTTTCGTAGTCTTGCGGTTGAATCTCGATCATTGCCATCCGCGCCTCAGTGCTTCGTGGTACGTTCATCGTGTGAACATCGGAACCGAAAGTCTGCTGCTGCTTGCAGAAAGTGCACGAAGTGCCGCTCATTTGCTATCATTAACTCGAGTCCGCAGACTCATCCTAGCACTTCCAGAACTTCCTGGGGCGACTCAACGATCCGCAAAAAGTGCTTGAGCGACTCTGCAGCAAACCCCTCAGCGATGACATGATCGATTAAGGTAAGAAGTGGGTCCCAATACCCATCCGTGTTCAGAATTAGGAGCGGTTTTTCGTGCAGACCCAGTTGCGCCCAGGTTAGAACCTCAAAGAATTCGTCGAGGGATCCCGCGCCTCCCGGAAGAACCACGACCGCATCGGCGTTCATGAACATTACCTTTTTGCGTTCATGCATTGTCTCGGTGACAACAAATTGCGTGAGGTCCCGTTTCGCTACCTCCCGCAGGAACAAGTGTTCTGGGATCACCCCCAGTGTCTCACCGCCGGCTTCCATCGCCGCGCGCGCTACTGCTCCCATTAGACCCACGTCGCCCGCGCCATAAACGAGGCGCATCCCGGCTCCGGCAAGTCCCCGTCCCAATTCCTCTGCTGCCGCTTGGTAAGCCTGGCGCGCACCGAACCGCGATCCGCAATACACACAGACCGACGTCACCTTCGCTGTCATCACAGACCCTTTCACAACAGTGCTTTGACCCCTGTTAGTCCTGTTGATAGTGTCGCTCAAGCCGCCGGATGGGGACGCCGGTCGCACGGGGATGTAAAGATGTCGAATGACGCACCAGAGGCCGGGGCAGGCACCGGCAAGAAACAGGCTGTCTATGTTTTGGGCGGATTGGCGATTGCCGCGGTGATTGCGCTTCTGCTGATCCAGAACTCACAATCACCGACGTCCGAGCCACAGGCGACCGCTCCTGCCGAAGAGGGCGTGCCAGGCGACGATCCGGAAGAGGAAGCGACGTCAACCGAAACCGCCAAGACGGAGGCGCCTACCACTCCCGCAGCCCCAGAGGAAAGTGCCGAGGCAGCCGCACTGGACGATCCTGAGCCCACGCCGGTGCCCTTGCCGGCGCCGACGTTTGATATCGTTCGCGTCGCACCGGATGGCACAACCGTTGTCGCCGGTCGGTCCGCCCCAGGAACGCGGATCGAGGTTCGTGTTGACGGTGAAGTCGTAGGGGAGGCGAGCGCAGACGCGACCGGCGGCTTTGTCGCGCTTCTTGACGTCGGTCAATCGACGGAACCGCGTGCCATTTCTTTGGAAGCCAGTGACGGGAACGGTGGAACCGCCGCGTCGGAGCAGGTGGTGGTTCTCGCCCCGGCGGAGCCAGTGGAACAGGCGCCTGCTGATACAAGCGTCATTGCGGGCGCGCCGGAAGAAGATGTCGCCCCCTCAGGGTCGGGCGAAATCGCTTCGGTCGCCGAAGTTGAAGATGTGGAGGTGGCGCCAACTCCCGGCTCCGAAGCCACGGCTGAAGCAACTGGTGAAGATGTCGGTGAGTCTGAAGAGGCTATGTCTACAGAGGCCACTGGCACCACAGAACCTGATGCAGAGCCCGTCGCGCCGACAGTCATCCTAGCGGATCAGGACGGCGTGCGCGTTCTTCAGGACGGGGGCGATGCCCCGGAACTTGCTGAAAACGTTGTCATCGATGCCATTACTTACGATTCCCAAGGTGAGGTGACGCTGAGCGGTCGCGCCCCTGCATCGGGCTTCGTCCGGATCTATATCGACAACGAGCCGGTGGAACTCGGCGAGATCGGCGATGACGGCCAGTGGCGAGCCGATCTTCCTGACGTGGACACTGGCGTTTACACGCTGCGCGTGGATCAGGTGGACGCTGCTGGTACAGTGATTTCACGTGCTGAGACACCGTTCAAGCGTGAGGCGCCCGCTGACATTCAGAGCTTGCAAATCACTGATGGGTCTGCGGCCCGCGCCCCGATCGAACTTGTCACCGTTCAGCCCGGAAACACGCTTTGGGGTATTTCAAACGCGGCTTATGGGGATGGCGTTCTTTATGTCCGTGTATTTGAGGCAAACCGGGACAAGATCCGCGACCCAAATCTCATTTATCCGGGACAGGTCTTTTCCGTTCCGAACTGACCCACTTTTCACGTAGGATAAAATACTCCGAGGGAGTCCCGGATCCTATCCAGGACGGGGGCGGCGCCCCTTAACGAATGAATCGGTCGACGTAATCCGCGCCAAGGCCAACGTCGTCGAAATGAGCCCGACACATCTCGATCTTTGTAAAAACATCCTCGTACCCCTGAACCTTCCCCCAGGGATCAACATAAATCATCACGCCATTGACCTGAAAATACGTGATCATCTCATCCACATCATCTGGGACGACCAGTGTATGGGTCTCGCCCGGCGGCTCGAACACATAGGATCCAGGTTCCGCCACCCAGTCATGCTCGAGGTAGTGCCAGCGCCCCTTTAGGACGAAGCCGTGAACGGGAAGTGGGTGGCGATGTCGAGATAGGACCCCCGATTTCCGCACCCGCAGAAGGTTCATCCAATACCCCTGTGACCGGTTCAAACACAGCGGTCGGAAGGAGACGTTTTCTGCTTGCGGCACCCAAAGACGCTCGTCTTCTGCCATAGCGTCCGGGATGACGATTTCTTCCTGGGCATCCGGGGGAAAGGGCAGTTGGTATGGGGTTCTGGCGTTTGCCTCGTCGGTTTCTAATGGCATCTTCGGTCCTTACAATGCTGAATATCCGCCATCGACGGGAAGCACGGCGCCGGTCACGAATGAGGCTGCGTCTGACAACAGCCAGGCCACGGCCGCGCCGACCTCTTCGGGTTGTCCCCACCGGGCCAGGGCTGTGCGGCCTAGGATCGCTGCTTCGCGCGATTTGTCTGCGCCTTCCCGGATCGCAGCCGTCATGTCCGTCGCAATCCATCCCGGA
>CAWUIX010000067.1:0-8267 GCA_963922395.1 uncultured Rhodobacterales bacterium
CCTGGAGTATGTGCGCTGGGTCATGGTGCGAAAGCGGGATGCCGATGCGCCGGCGCCCGAGACGCAAATCCCGGATCTCGCCGCCGTTGTCCCGGCCTCTGACCTTGTGGTGCCCGGGGATCTGGATTTCAACGCCTACGATTTCACGCTTGCCGGAGAACCACACCGCTTGGGCGACTATGAGATCGGCGAGCAGATTGACCATGTGGATGCGGTGACGGTTGAAGAAGCCGAACACATGATGGCAACGCGGCTTTGGCAGAACACGGCCAAGGTGCATTTCGACGCGACTGCGCGCGAGGATGGGCGGCGCCTGATCTATGGCGGGCATGTCATTTCGCTGGCTCGCGCGCTGTCGTTCAATGGGCTCGCAAATGCTCAGATGATCGTCGGCCTGAACGCAGGGGCACATGCAAACCCTTGCTTTGCGGGCGGCACGGTGCGGGCCTGGTCGGAGGTTCTGGATAAGGCCGAGACATCGGCGCCCGGGGTCGGGGCGCTGCGCCTGCGCCTTGTGGCGACCACCGGTGCGCCGTTTGAGTTGAAGGGGTCGGACGGGCGGTATCTGCCTGAGGTGCTTTTGGACCTCGATTACTGGGCTTTGATGCCCCTCTGACGCAGCCTCCGTTGCGTGGCCTCAGACCATCGACTACTGTTCCGGGAAAGAACGGCAGAGACCGGGCAAGAGGCATAAGAGCATGACAGTCGAACGGCGCCCCGTCGCCTCGCTCTGGATTGGCGAGCGGCTGCACTACCTGAACCAGCTGTGCCTTGTGAGCCATGTCCAGCAGGGCCATCCCACGATCCTTTATTGCACGGACACAGTTGAGAATGTGCCGGAGGGCGTGGAGGTGCGGCCCGCCGCGGAGATTATGGAGATCGACCGGGATCTGGTCGCCCAGACCAGCGCGTCGTTCTTTTCCAATGTGTTCCGCTACAAGATGATCCGCGCGATCGATGCGATCTGGATTGATTGCGATGCGTTTTGCTGGCGACCGTTTCCCGACGAGTTGGAGCATATCTATGCCGGGCATGGGTTTCGCGGGGCGTTGAACTGCGGCGTCGTGAAGATCCCGAAAGAGGGCGAACTGATCGACCAGCTTCTGGATTATTACGAGAACCTTCCCGATGCGCCGCCCTGGTTTAACAAGCGCCAGCGCGCGAAGCTGGAGCGTCTGTCAGGCGATCTCCCCCATGCCGTCCGGATCTACAAAGCGGAGCGGACGGCGTTTGGGCCGCAGGCGTTTTCGTGGTTTGCGGCGCAGACCGGGGACTTTGAGCGGGCGATGCCGGCGGAGGTTCTGTACCCCGTGCCGTTCCAGTTGAACGACATCTTCTATGACCCACACGGGCGGGTTGAGGGGCATATCACCGAGAAGACGCTGTCGGTGCACCTTTACACGAACGGGACACGGCCCTGGTGGCAGCGCAATCCGCCCCTGCCCAACTCGTTCGCGGCGCGGATGTGCGAGCGGATCGGGATCGACCCGGCGGGGGCGCTGAGCTAGTCGCGATGGCCCCGAAACTCACGTTCATCTACATTGTCGAGCCACCGCGCTACGATGAGATGGCCTGTACCCTGCTCGCATCGATCCGGACGTATTTTCCGGAGGATGTCGCGGCGATCGGGTACTGTGGGGAAGACAAGATTGACACGCTCCACCCCGGCATTCGTCGCGCGCATGAGCTGATGAATGCGGAGATCCGGACATTCGGGAAGGATGGAATGTGGGAGACCCCGTACCCGCATGGAAACAAGCTGCTTGCGGCGCTTGACCGAAGGGACACGGAATTCACGGCATTTATTGATTCAGATGTGTTGTTTGTGGAACCCAATAGCGTGGATGCACTGGTGCGGGAGGGATCCGTCTCAGCCGCGCCTGCCACATCCTTGTCCTGGGCAACCGATGAAATCTGGGAGTCCATTTACGGCGAGTTCGGGCTGCCGGTTCCGGAGGAGAGGATAAGCCTCACGCGCAAGAAGAAACCTCCTCGGGTACCCTACTTCAACTCGGGTGTGGTTTGCTTTCCGGAAGCGCCCGGACCTAAGGGCCGATTTGCGGACATCTGGTACGAAACGGCACTGCGGATTGACGCCATTCAAGGGCTGGTGCGGAAAAGGCCCTATCTGGATCAAATGAGCCTTCCCGTTGCAATTCGGCGATCGGGTTTGACCTGGAACAGACTGCCCGAAGAGCAGAACTACCTTCTCGGGGGGCGAATTCGTGGCCGCCCGCTTCCAACGGACCGCAAGATCTATGCTGTGCATTACCGGCACGAGGGTAATCTCGCGGATGTCGGGCTTACCAAAAAGGGGCGCCGTCTGCTGCAGCAAAAGACTGGCCGGCGGTTCGTGCGGCGGCTCGCTCTGGATGCGCCAGCCCCTAAGGACGCGACCGGCTCATAAGCTCCGAAAGCTGTTTGGCCGTCTTCGTGTCCGGCGGAACGCTTCCGGGTAAGAGGGCCAGCCGCGTATAGAGCAGCGCTGTGTCTGGATCTTTGAGGCATGCTTCGATTTGCCTGCGATGCGCCTCTTCGGCGGAAAACTGAGCCGCCTTCACCCCGGTCAAACTCAGGAGAACCTCTTCTGAGGAATTGCGTGCAGATGCGTGACGCGCGATCCGCGTGTCTTCGACCGTGTTGAAGTTGCGCTCTGCCCAATAGGACGCGTCCAGTGGTTTGGAGGCACGGTTTGGCAGCCCGCGTCTACGCTTTATGAGAAAATCCTCGGCTGACTTTACGGAGTAGTGGTTGAGGGCGACGGCATCGCGGTTCACCGCAGGGTCGTGGAGGAGGATCTGACGGTCTCGTTCGGCGAAGTCGGGTGGAAGAGGGCAGAGGCCGCCATCCACCCATTTGGGGAGCGGCGCGGATTGGCGGCGTTCAGGGCGGTGGATTCCGGGGCGGGCGAAGGCCTGTCGGCGGTAGAGCGTTTTGAAGAAACGGCCCGCCGCGGGGAAGAGCATGTGTTCGGGCGCAGCGCGCATGAAAGTCTCGGTCACGGGGGACGGGGTGGTGTGAAGGCGTCCCGATGACCCGAAGAGACGCCAAGGGAGCACAATGGCATCCGCGTCGGCAGCGGAGATGAGCGATGGGAGATCGGTGAACGGCTCTGCAAGCGCTGGAAACTCATCACAGTCCAGGCAAGCGACCCAGTCGGCAGTCTTGTAGACCGGTTCTTTCTTCGCGGCACGCAGGGCACGCCATTGCACGGACTTGCCGCCGCCCGCGTGGCGCCGGTGGGTGAGCACGACAGCGGCGTCCAGCGCGTCCAGCACCGCCTCGGTGCCATCGTCGCAATCATTCGAGTAGACGAGGATATCTGTGACCCCGAGCGCGCGCAGATGCGCCACCCATTCGACGATGAAGGGACCCTCGTTGCGCATTGTGGTGATGACGAGAAGGCGCATGGTGTGGCTTACCGATCACCACAGTTTGAGCACAGGCGGCGGGAGATTGGCGCCGCCGCCTTGTTGCTTTGGACCGGACGCTCTACATGGCGCTCCATGAAACGCTTCATTCCCTTCATGAAATCCGATCCTGTCGTGCCGGTGATCCGGCTGCAAGGCGTGATCGCTTCGGGAGGGCGTGGGGCGGCGCTGAATGACAGTGGGTTGGCGGCGCTGATCGAGAAGGCGTTTCGGAAGGGCAAGCCTGCTGCCGTCGCATTGACGATCAATTCGCCGGGCGGCAGTCCGGTCCAGTCCTCCCTCATCGCCGCGCGCATCCGGCGCCTTGCGGATGAGAAGGGGATTAAGGTTTACGCCTTTGTTGAGGATGTTGCGGCGTCGGGTGGTTATTGGCTGGCCTCGGCAGCGGACGAGATCTGGATCGACCCGAACTCTGTCGTTGGGTCGATTGGGGTGATCTCTGCCGGGTTCGGGTTTCAGGACCTGATCAGCCGATATGGGGTGGAACGCCGTGTCCACACGTCCGGGCGGTCCAAGAGCATGCTCGACCCGTTTCAGCCAGAGAAGGCCGAAGATGTTGAGCGGCTGAAATCAATACAAGAACAGATCCATGAGACATTCATCGATCAGGTGAAATCGCGGCGCGGTGCCAAGCTTCAGGACAACCCCGATCTCTTTACCGGAGAGTTTTGGGTCGGAGAAACTGCCGTAGGGCTTGGGTTAGCGGACGGGATCGGGCACGTTGTGCCAAAAATGAAGGAACTTTGGGGGGATAAGGTGCGACTGGTGCCGTTTCAACAAAGGCGGCCGTTCTGGAACCGCCTGGGCACAGCGCTAACACATGACGTGATCAACCATGTCGAGGAACGTGCGGCGCTCGCACGGTTCGGTCTCTGATCACATGATCAACGTCGTTGCGCTGTTTCTTCTGGGCATGGCTGTCCTTGCCATTGCCGGACGGTTTCGCCGTCGGGGCAATCCCAAGGTCGCGGGCAAGTGCCCGGCCTGCGGGCGGCATCGGATTGGCAAGGGCCCCTGCGCCTGCGGTAAAGGTCCCAAGGCGTGACGGGTGACCTGCTCTTCGCGGGCCTTGGGCTGGTGATCCTGCTTCTGGCAGGGGATGCCCTGGTGCGCGGCGCGGTCAATTTGTCCCTGAGGGTGGGGGTCCCTGCCCTGATCGTCTCGCTGACCATCGTGGCGTTTGGCACATCAGCCCCGGAACTCCTGATCGCCATCAGCGCGATTGATGAAGACGCACCGGGGATCGCGCTGGGGAATGTCGTCGGCTCGAACACGGCGAACATTCTACTGGTCTTAGGGATTCCAGCTCTTCTTGCCGGGCTGAATACAAGCGTCTGCGAGACGCGGCGCAGTTACGTCACCATGATCGTCGCGACGCTGGTCTTTATTCTGTTCTGTTTCCTTGGGCCGTTGATGTGGATTCATGGGATCCTGCTGCTGGCCGGTCTGACTTATATCCTGTGGGAACAAGCACGTCTGGCGATGGCCCATCGCAGGGGTGAAGCTGTGGTTGGTCCTGAGGAAGATCTCGAAGACGTCGAGGGGGCCGACCCCGAGATGGGCGGCATCAAAATTGCGATCTTCCTGATCCTGGGTTTGATTGGTTTGCCATTGGGCGCAGATCTTCTTGTCGAAAGCTCGGTATCGCTGGCCCGGGAATTCGGAGTGAGTGAGACGGTGATCGGCCTTACACTTGTCGCGATCGGGACATCCTTGCCTGAGCTCGCCACAACGGTCATGGCCGCCTATCGCAGACAGGCAGAGGTGGCGCTTGGGAATGTAATTGGGTCGAACATGTTCAACCTGCTTGCGATCATTGGCATCGCAACGCTGGTAGGTCCGATCCCGGTCGACCGGATGTTCCTGACCTTCGACCTTTGGGTGATGCTGGCGGCGTCGCTGTTGCTGGCGCCGTTTGTGTTCTCGTCCAAGCGGGACATGACGAAGGCATGGGGCATCACGTTTACGCTCCTCTATATCGGGTATCTGTGGCTGGTGGTGGCAAAGGGTTTTGGCACATGACGACGCGGCGCGCCCTTGTCACAGGGGCTGGGGGACGCCTTGGGCGTGCGATGGCGCTCTATCTCGGGGCGCGCGGGTTCGATGTTGCGGTGCATTACAACAGCACCGAGGCGGGTGCAGCCGAGACGGCACGGGGCATTCAGGACAGTGGGCAAAAAGCGGTAACCCTGGGGGCCGACCTTCTGGACGAGGACGCGGTTCAGGCGCTGGTCCCGCGAGCCGTGGAGGCGCTTGGCGGCCCATTGAGCGTACTGATCAACAATGCCTCGATCTTTGAGTTCGACACGATTGAGAGTGCGACGCGCGAGAGCTGGGACCGGCATCTGGAGTCGAACCTGCGCGCACCCTTTGTGCTGACCCAGCATGTCGCGGCCTCTGTCCCGGACGCCGCACAGGATGACGGGGGTGAACCGGTCGCCCAGGCGTTGGTCATCAATATGATCGATCAGCGGGTGCGCAAACTGACTCCCGCGTTCATGAGCTATACGATCGCGAAGATGGGCCTTTGGGCCTTCACGCAGACGGCGGCGCAGGCGCTGGCGCCGAAGGTGCGGGTCAACGCCATTGGGCCGGGCCCCACCCTGCAGGGGGCGCGGCAGAGCAAAGAACACTTTCAGGCTCAGCGCGCTTCGGTACCGTTGGGGCGTGGCGCTGATGCGGACGATATCACTGCAGCGGTTGGATATTTTCTCGACGCGAAGGCCGTGACGGGGCAGTTGATCTGCGTCGATGGCGGGCAGCATCTGGCCTGGGAAACGCCGGATGTTCTGGGCCCTGAGTAAGCCCGCCAAGTCATCGCAAAGCGTTATTGAGACTTGACTTGTTCACTGGGCGACGGGCGTTCACGAAGCTGTTACGATTCTCTTAATGTTTTCAGTAACCTGTTGGTGCGGCAAAAATTTTCCCTTTGTTTTCAATGACCTAATATTGCGCCTAAAAATTAGGCAAACCAACGAAGCCTCCTAAAAACAAGAGAAATTTCATCATGCCAGAAACTTCTCCCAAGACTTATCCCCAGAGTTCGTGGACGCCTTTCCTCTTGCCCAGACTGGGAGAAGAGTGCAGCCAGACCTGAGAATCATGCCGACCGACCCGCCATCAGATCAAAGCGCCCTGCCCGATACCGGCCACGAAGTGATTCAGGGATACCTGAAGAGCCTCGACAGCCGACCGGGCGTCTACCGCATGCTCGATGCAAAGGGTGCGGTTCTGTATGTCGGGAAGGCCCGGAACCTGCGGGCGCGGGTGTCGAGCTATGCGCGCCCCACGGGTCATAGCCTGCGGATCGCTCGGATGATCCGCGATACGGCGTCGATGATGTTTCTGACCACCAAGACGGAGACCGAGGCCCTCCTCCTCGAACAGAACCTCATCAAGCAACTGAAGCCGCGCTACAATGTGCTGTTGCGGGATGACAAGTCGTTCCCGAACATCCTTGTGAGCCAGGAACACGCCTTCCCGCAGATCAAAAAGCATCGCGGAAAGAAGGCGGAGAAGGGCACCTATTACGGCCCCTTTGCAAGTGCGGGTGCCGTGAACCGAACGCTGAACCAGCTGCAGAAAGTCTTTCTTCTGAGGAACTGCTCGGACGCCACATTCGACAGCCGGACGCGTCCTTGCCTGCTCTACCAGATCAAGCGGTGTTCCGCCCCCTGTGTGGGATATATCGACGAGGCGGGATACGGACGTCTGGTTGCCGATGCAGAGCGGTTTCTGCAGGGCAAGACAACGAAGGTTCAAAGCCAGCTTGCCGAGGAAATGGCCGCCGCGTCCGAAGCGTTGGAGTTCGAACGTGCCGCAGCACTCCGCGACCGGATACGGGCGCTGACGCAGGTGCAGTCCGCGCAAGGGATCAATCCTGCCGGGGTGGCCGAGGCGGATGTGATTGCGCTGCATAGCGAGGGCGGGCAAGCCTGTGTTCAGGTGTTCTTCATCCGGGCCAATCAGAACTGGGGGAACCGGGATTTCTACCCCAAGACGGCCGGGGCCGAACCGGCGGAGATCCTGCGCGCTTTCCTGGGCCAATTCTACGATGGCAAGGATCCTGCGCGCCTTCTTTTGCTGAGCGACGACATCGAAGACCGCGAGCTGATGGAAGAGGCGCTGAGCGCCGAGCGGGGGCGCAAGGTGGAGATTGCCGTCCCCCAGCGCGGTGAGAAGGCAGAGCTTGTGGCAGGCGCCCTTCGCAATGCGCGCGAAAGTCTGGCGCGGAAGATGTCGGAGACGGCGACGCAGGCGAAGCTGTTGGATGGGATTGCCGAGGCTTTTGGCCTGGACGGGGCGCCCAGCCGGATCGAGGTTTACGATAACTCCCACATCCAGGGCGCCCATGCCGTTGGGGCAATGATCGTTGCAGGTGGGGATGGGTTCCTCAAAAGCCAGTACCGCAAGTTCAACATCAAGGGCGAGGCACTGACCCCAGGCGACGATTTCGGGATGATGAAGGAGGTTCTGACCCGCCGCTTCAAACGTTTGCTGAAGGAAGACCCCGACCGGAACAGCGAAGCCTGGCCCGATCTTCTGTTGATCGATGGCGGGGCCGGACAGGTGTCGGCGGTGCATGAGATCATGGCGGAGCTTGGGGTCGAGGACATTCCGATGGTGGGCGTCGCAAAGGGCGTCGACCGGGACGCGGGTAAGGAAGAGTTTCACAGGATCGGTACACGACCCATGGCGCTTCGGCGTGGGGATCCGGTGCTTTACTTCATCCAGAGGCTTCGCGACGAGGCGCATCGCTTCGCCATCGGGGCGCATCGGCAAAAACGGTCAAAGGCCGTAAGCGCCACGCCGCTCGACGACGTGCCCGGCGTGGGC